>JBBKXP010000353.1:0-4169 GCA_037969545.1 Paracoccaceae bacterium
CGGCGCGGTCGTCGGGCGACAGGCGGGCCAGCAGCCGGGCCTCGCCCGGGGCCCCTTGGGTTGATGGTTCACCCATCAGTCCGGCGCGGGCAGCCCGGGCAAGGAAATGGTCGATCAAATCGAGGGTGAGACCAAAGCGGACCTCGGCCCCCTTGCCGGTACAACTGTTGGCAAGGGTCAGCAGGGCAGGCCGGTCGACATGGGGCAGGGGGCCGAGCAGTTTGATCAGGCCGGCGTACAGGGCGAGCCCGTCGAGGTTCAGCAGAGCGATGGCGCGACCCACAGAGCCACCGGAAAGCGATGTCAGCGCCTCGGACTCTGCAATATCGTGTCCAGCCTGCGCCAATGCCTGTTGCAGGGCGGCGGGCGGCAGATCGTGGCAGCGCAACTCGCGGCAGCGTGACCGGATCGTCGGCAGCAGGCGCGACGGCTGATGCGACACCAGCAGCAGGGTGGTGTTTGCGGGGGGTTCTTCAAGCTCTTTCAGCAGGGCGTTGGCAGCGGCGGGGGCCATATCGTCGACGCTGTCGACGATCACCACGCGACGGCCGCCATCGGTGGCGGACATGTGGAAAAAGTTCTTGAGCCGGCGCACGCGATCGACCGAGATTGTCTGACTGAGCTTGTCGCCGTCCTCTTTCTGCCCGGCCGGGCCGCGCACAAGACGGAACAGCCGGGGGTGCGATCCGGCCCTGGTCAGATGCGCATCGGGGTGGTCGGGCGGAACATCCAGCGACGTGGCGGCAAGCGTCGCGTCCGCGAACATGCCGGTATCGCCGGTTGGTTCGGCAAGCAGAAAAGTGGCAATCTTCCATGCCAAGGTTGCCTTGCCCACGCCCTGCGGCCCGGTGATCAGCCAGCCGGAATGCAGCCGTCCGGCGTTATAGGCCTGCAGAAAATCCGCCTTGGCGTCGGTCTGCCCAAAAAGCACGGGGGCTTCGCGCGGATGTGGTGCGCCCTCGATCCGGTCGGGGTCGGGCAGATCGGGGTTCACAGCATCGCCCCGGCACGGGCCGCAACTTCGGTCGCGATGGCGGCGGGGTCGCGGTTGCCGTCGATCAGGGCGCAGCGGGCCGGGTTGGCGTGCGCCAGTTGCAGAAACCCGTGGCGCAGGGTTTCCTGAAACGGCAGGCCGAAATCCTCGAACCGGTCTTCGCCCGATTGGCGGTCAAGGCCGCGTTTCAGGGCCACCGCCGGGTCCATGTCGATGATCAAGGTCAGGTCGGGTTCGCGTCGGATTATCAGATCATGCAGTTTGTCGACGGTGGCGCGCAGGTCGCCGCGCGTGGCGCCCTGATAGACCCGGGTGCTGTCGGCGAAACGGTCGGTGATGACGATGCGTCCGGCATCGAGCGCGGGCTGGATCGTGCGTTCCAGATGATCGCGGCGGGCGGCGGTGAACAGCAAGATCTCGGTTTCCGCCGACCAGCGGTCGGTGTCGCCGGTCAGCAGCAGGGCGCGGATCGCTTCGGCGCCAGGGCTGCCTCCGGGTTCGCGGGTAAGCAGCACGTCATGCCCAAGGCGGCGCAGGTAATCGGCCAAAAGCCGCGCCTGGGTGGATTTTCCAGAGCCGTCGATACCTTCGAAGCTGATGAAATTGCCGCCGGTCATCGGCCCCGGTCACGCATCGCCATCAGTGGCAACGGCGGCCGACTCGGGTGTCGCAGCGGGCATTATTTTCTGCAGCAGCACATTGGCGGCAGTGCGCAACCGGACCCCGAAACCGCCCGCGTTGATGGTGTGATCCGCGATCAGCGGGATGCGCTGTTCGGGCAGGTCGCCGCGGGTGATGACCAGTTCGCCCAGTTGCTGACCGGCAGCAATTGGGGCCTGTATCGGGGTGTCGTATTCGGCGACGGCCTGAACGCCGTCGGCGGTAAGAACCGGGATCAGCAGGGTCAGATCATCGGCCACAGTCAAACCGACGCTGATCTGGTCGCCCATCCAGACATCGGCGGTGGCGACCTGAACACCGGCCTTGATCACCTCGGCCTCGGCAAACTGACGAAAGGCCCAGTTGATGATCTTCTGGCCCTCTTCGGCACGGTTTTGGGGGCTGTCCATCCCGGTAAGGACAAAGATCACCCGCCGGTCGCCCTGCTTGGCCGATCCGACCATGCCATAGCCAGCCTCGGTAGTATGGCCGGTTTTCAAACCGTCAGCACCAATTCCAAGGCTGAGGATGGGGTTGCGGTTCTGCGAGTTGGCGGGCACCCGACCGTCGTATTCAAACTCGGTTTCCGAGAAGATCGGATAGAACGTGGGATAATCACGGATGATATGCGCCGCAAGGATCGCCAGATCATGCACGGACATCCGGTGCCCGGCGGCGGGCCATCCGTTGGAATTCGCGAAAGTCGAATGCATCATGCCCAACTGGCGGGCACGGTCGGTCATCATCCGGGCAAACCCGGCCTCTGTCCCGTCGGGCGACAGGGCCTCTGCGATAACGGCGCTGGCATCGTTACCCGACAGGACGATGATTCCACGCAATAAATCCTCGACCCGGACAGTTTCGCCGGCGCGCAGGAACATGCTCGAGCCCTTGTAATCCATTGCATGTTGCGAAACTGGGAGTTCTTCATTGACGTCCAGACGGCCGTTTCCGATCGCCTCGAACGCCATGTAGAGCGTCATCAGTTTCGACATCGACGCCGGCGGCAAGGGCTCATCGGCGTTCTTTGCCAGCAGGACAGTGCCTGTTGTGTAGTCAAGCACGTAGGCCGCCCCGGCCTTGGTGTCAAAGGTCTGGGCCAAAGCCCCGACGGCTGACCAAAGGGTCAGGATCACGGCCAACGCCGCAGCGGCAAGTCGGTTTGACATCATTTGGCAATGGCCCCCTTGCTGGGATCAGTTGGTGACAAAGTAGGCATCGGCAAAACCCTGGGCCTTGACCTTTGTCAGAAGTTCGGCTCGTTCGGCTTCTGAGGTCGCGGGGCCGACAATGACCCGCCAGAAAGTCCGGCCCTGACTGGATTGCTGCTGAACAGTCGGGATCAGGCCATTGCTGCGCATCTGGTCGGCTGTCCGGTTGGCATTCTCCTCGACGCTGAAGATTCCGATCTGGATAAAGGGTTTGGACAGCGTTGATGAAGGTGGCGGCGTGGCGACCGGTTGTGCCACCGGTGCTTCCGGCGCGGCGGCGATGGTGGTTGCTTCGGAAGAGTCGATGGCGGCGGCGGCGCCGTCGATCGGGTCAAGCGGCGTTGCCTCGATCGTCCCGGGGACACCGAAATCGACGGTGGCCTCGGGGGTGGCCTGCGGCACCTCTTCACGGCGCAGCGCGGTGACGTTCAATTGCGCTGGGGCGCCGGCCAGCATTTCCAATGTTGCGGCAGCGTCGGACGAGACCTGCAGGGCGGGTCCGGGGTTGTCGCGTTCACGCCGGAACAGGGCGCCGATGACAAATTTGCCGTTCACGGTGTTGCGGATGATCACCCTTTCCGGGTCGGTCACGTCGGGGTGCGCCACCCAGACTCCGCCCAACGATGGGCGGCCATCCCACAGGCCTTGATCGGTGACCTGAAACACGGCCGGTGCTTCGACATCGGTTTCGACCAACTGGACGGAGGTGGATGGGCGCGTTGCGTCGGTGCCAGCATCCTGTGTGGCCTTGCGGGCGAGCGAGAACTTGCCATTATCATCGCATCCCGTCATCGCGATTGCCGTCATCAGAAAAATCGGGAGTTTCAGTCCAGTCCGCCGCAAAATGTGATTGCCCGCCATCGTCTGCCCCTTTGATTGCGCCTGTTTGACACAGCGCATGACCGTTTCCCGGCCGCTTCTGCCCAGCCCCAACCGGACCGCCGAGGCGGCCCGATGGATATTTGGCACGACGATAGCGGTGACGCACGAACTTTGAAAGGCTTCTGGCGCTATCTTCAGCGGATTTCCCCGAAGCGTGATGGACCTTTTCGAATCAGCGACAGTTGCCTATTGGGATCGGATTCCGGAGGAGTGGCAGAGTGGTCGATTGCAACGGTCTTGAAAACCGTCGGGCGTGAAAGCGTCCCGTGGGTTCGAATCCCACCTCCTCCGCCATTATCCCCATTGCGAACCAGTGACACCGCTCTGACCGGCACGTATTTTTCCGTGTTATCAAAGGGGTTAAGCGGAGCAATCCGACTTTCGGAGACTGGCCGTGGGCCCGAAATCGGTCTCTGAACGTC
>JBBKXP010000354.1:0-13651 GCA_037969545.1 Paracoccaceae bacterium
GGGTCGGGGTCACGATCACCACACTGGACAATGCCACCTCGCGGGCGATGGAGCCGAGGGTGCCATTGCCGGCGCGGCGGTTGCAGACGATCCGGCGGTTGACCGATGCCGGTACCATCGGCGAAACCATGACGCGCACCGGGATACCGGCATCAGTCAACCGCCGGATCGTCTGCAAACGCCGCGCCGGCAATGGCACCCTCGGCTCCATCGCCCGCGAGGTGGCATTGTCCAGTGTGGTGATCGTGACCCCGACCCGCACCAGACCCTTGACCGCCATCGGTGCAAGAATATCAATGTCGCGTTCGATCAGCACACCCTTGGTGACGATCCCGACCGGATGGTTGAAATCGGCCAGCACCTGCAGGATCGCCCGCATGATCTTGCGATCCCGTTCAATCGGTTGATAGGGATCGGTGTTGGTGCCGATGGCAATCATCGCGCACTGATACGACGGTGCCCGCAACTCGGCTGCCAGCAGCCGCGCCGCATCCGGGCGCGCCACAAGCCGGGTTTCGAAATCCAGCCCCGGCGACAGCCCCAGATAGGCGTGGCTGGGACGCGCAAAACAGTAGATACAGCCGTGCTCGCAACCCCTGTAAGGATTTATCGACCGGTCGAATGACAGATCGGGCGAGGTGTTGCGGGTGATCACCCGGCGCGGCAATTCATCGGTCACGACAGTGCGCAGGACCGGAAGGTCTTCATCCTGCGTCCAGCCGTCATCGACCGCATCGACCCGCAGACGGTCGAACCGTATTGCCGGATTCGATTGCGCGGCGCGTCCGGGCGTGCGGACCAAAGGCAGGGCAGGCTTTGCGACCATGTCGGACATATAGAACATAAGTAGAACATCTGCAAGCCAAAGTCGGTCACGCCGCGCCCGATGTCGCAATTCGTCGGGTGACATCAGGCGCAAAGGCGCATTAGAATCCAAAGTGCAGGTGCCAGCTGCGCAACCATGCCCAAAAAGGATAATCCGATGGCTGACGACGACATCATCCTCGCCGACCTTTCCGACGAAGACCTCGTCGCGCAGATGTTCGACGACCTATACGACGGCCTGCGCGAAGAGATCGAAGAGGGCGTCAATATCCTGCTCGAGCGCAAGTGGGAACCTTATGATATCCTGACCCAAGCCCTTGTCGGTGGCATGACCATCGTGGGCGCCGATTTCCGCGACGGCATCCTGTTCGTCCCCGAGGTTTTGCTGGCCGCCAACGCGATGAAGGGCGGCATGGCCATCCTGAAACCGCTGCTGGCCGAAACCGGCGCACCGCGCGTCGGCCGCATGGTCATCGGCACCGTCAAGGGTGACATCCACGACATCGGCAAGAACCTTGTTGGCATGATGATGGAAGGCGCCGGGTTCGAAGTGCATGATCTGGGGATCAACAACTCGGTCGAAAAGTATCTGGCGGCACTGGAAGAAGACCAGCCCGACATCCTGGGCATGTCGGCCCTGCTGACCACGACGATGCCCTACATGAAGGTCGTGATCGACACCCTGATCGAAAAGGGAATGCGCGAGGATTACATCGTGCTGGTCGGCGGTGCTCCTCTGAATGAGGAGTTCGGCAAGGCGATCGGTGCCGACGCCTACTGCCGCGACGCCGCCGTTGCCGTAGAGACCGCCAAGTCATTCATGGCGCGCAAGCACAACAACGCTGCCGCTGCAGCCAAGGCCTGAGTTTTCTGACGACCCGACCATCGGGGCCCTGCCGACGGTGGGGCCCTTTCATATTCAGCCCGGGTGCCCATATCCAGAAGGAAAGGAAACCCGATGCCACTGTCCCGACTTGCACTGATCCTTTGCGCTGTATTCGCCGCCGCTGGCGTCACCATCTGGGTAGCCATGCTGGTGGCGGGATCGGTTGGGCTACAGGCGGGTTATATGCTGCTGCCGCTCCTGTTGGCTGCAGCGGTACTCGTCCGCTGGCGCAACCGATGACACCGGATCGCGACAAGATCCTGCTGATCGCCTGCGGCGCCTTGGCCCGCGAGGTTCTGGCGCTGACCCGCGGTAATGGCTGGACCCATCTTGACCTGCATTGCCTGCCGGCCGGTCTGCATCACCGCCCGGCCAAGATCACCCCGGCAGTCGAAAAGCTGGTGCGCGAGCAGCGCGATAATTATGTCGACATTTTCGTCGTCTATGCTGATTGCGGCACAGGCGGGCTGTTGCAGGCGGCGTGCGAGCGATTGGGCGTGCAGATGATTGCCGGACCGCATTGCTATTCGTTCTTTGAAGGGAACGACGCGTTTGCCAAGATGGACGAAATAACCGCCTTCTACCTGACCGACTTTTCGGTGCGCCAGTTCGATGCCTTCATCTGGAAGCCGCTGGGGCTCGGTCGCCACCCTGCCCTGCGCGACATGTATTTCGGTAACTACACCAAAGTCGTCTATCAGGCGCAGACCGACAACACTGACCTGACCGCCAAGGCCCGCGACTGTGCCGCGCGCCTTGGTCTGCCGTTCGAACGGCGGTTCACCGGCTATGGCGATCTGGCACCTGCACTGGCCGCCCTGCCGCAATAGGCCTTGTGGCTATCAAACGCTATTGATAATCATTCGCAGAATGCATTCACATCGCGTGACCGTCTTGGCGAAACCCGTCGACTTCTCACCTGACACTCGACACTTGTCCTTGCCCGAGGTCCACGGATCCGTGCGCACCGGCACCGGTAGCTTCTGGCGCCGCCTGCTCAGCTTTTCGGGCCCCGGTTACCTGGTCGCGGTCGGCTACATGGACCCTGGCAACTGGGCGACGTCGTTGGCGGGCGGGTCGGCGTTCGGCTATGCCCTGCTGTCGGTTGTGCTGCTGTCCAACATCATGGCGGTACTGCTGCAGTCGTTGGCGGTGCGGATGGGCATTGCGGGCGGCCGTGACCTCGCCCAGTTCTGCCACGATCGCTACCGCCCGGCGGTGCGCATTTTCCTGTGGCTGATGGCCGAGGCGGCGATCATCGCCACGGACCTCGCCGAAGTCATTGGCACCGCCATCGCCCTGAACCTGCTGTTCGGCATGCCGCTGACCATCGGCGTCATCATCACTGCGCTGGATGTGTTTCTGATCCTCTGGCTGCAAGGCAAGGGGTTCCGGCGACTCGAGGCGGTGGTGATCGCCCTCACTCTGGTCATTTTCATCTGTTTCGCCATCGAAATGGTTTATGCCGCCCCGGTCTGGGGCGAGGTGCTCGCAGGCTACATCCCGCGCACCAACGTCCTGACCCAGCCCGGCATGCTGTATCTGGCGCTCGGGATCATCGGCGCGACGGTGATGCCGCATAACCTGTACCTGCATTCGGCCATCGTCCAAACCCGCAAGGTGGCCCCTGACATCGTCGCAAAGCGCCAGGCGATCACCTTTGCCACCATCGATTCCACGGTTGCCCTGACATTCGCCCTGTTCGTCAATTCGGCGATCCTGATCCTGGCGGCGGCGACGTTCCACAGCACCGGGCAGACGCAAGTGGCCGAAATTCAGGATGCCTTCGCCCTTCTCGACCCGACACTCGGAACCACCTTCGCCGCAACGATCTTTGCCATCGCCCTGCTGGCCTCGGGCTTGAATTCGACCGTCACCGCGACCCTCGCGGGCCAGATCGTGATGGAGGGGTTCATCCGGTTGCGGATGGCCGCTTGGGCACGCCGGTTGCTGACCCGGGGCATTGCGATCATGCCTGCCGTCGCCGTCAGCGTGATCTACGGTGAAAGCGGCACCGCGCAATTGCTGATCCTCAGTCAGGTTGTGCTGAGCTTGCAACTGCCCTTTGCCATTGTCCCGCTGGTGATGTTTACCGCCAACCGTGGCCTGATGAATGGGTTGCCCGCACCACGCTGGCAGACAGTCGCATGCGCAGTCATCGCCGCAATCATCATCGCGCTGAACCTGAAACTGATCTTTGACGTGTCCACGGGCGCGGTTTAAGCGGCCGCGACTGCCTGAATGCGTGCGACCATCGCCCGAACCCCGTTGGAACGCTGCGACGACAGATGGTCGTTCAGCCCCAGCCGCCCCAATTCGGCGCGGGCATCGACGTCTGCGACCTCTGCCACAGGCAGACCGTTAAATAGCGCACCCAGAACGGCCACCAAGCCGCGCACGATCATCGCGTCGCTGTCACCGCGAAACGAAAAAACGTCGTCGGTGATATCCGGACGCAGCCAGACCTGGCTGGCACAGCCAACGACCTTGGTTGCCGGTACCTTGAACGCATCTTCGAGCGGTTCCATCGCCCGACCAAGGTCAATCAGATGCCGATACCGGTCCTCCCAATCGTCAAGGAATTCGAAGGTCTCTGCGATCTCTTCAAATGCGGGGGTGGCCATGTCGGTTCCTTTGTGTTGCCAACGATCTAGAGGCAGGGCCGCAAAAATTCCAGTGCCCGCTTTTCAAGTCCGTGTGTTTCGGCTACCCCTTGGGCCAAGATGAAAACGAGGCTTCCGATGCAGCGCCGAATAGTTCTGTTGCTTTGCTTGTCGCTGACTGTCGCAGGCTGCGCCCGGCTTGCCGACTCGCGCTTGAACCCATTAAACTGGTTTGGACGCAGTACCGAAACCCGCCTTGTTGACCCCGCCGATCGAAAGCCGCTGGTTCCGGTGGGCAAACGGACCGCGACGATCGAGGGGCGCGCCCTGATTGCCCAGATTGAATCGTTGCAGGTCGACCGCACCCCCGGCGGCGCCATCGTCACGGCGACAGGCATCGCCGGAAGCCAGGGTTTTTTCAATGCCCAGCTGGTCCGCGCCGGAATCGACAATGGTGTGCTGGTGTATGATTTTCGGGTCGAAAGTCCTCCCGGATTCGAGGTCACGGGCACCGTATCGTCGCGCCGGATCAGCGTCGCCGATATGCTGACCAGTGCCGAACTGGCTGGGATCCGTGGTATTCAGGTGCGCGGCGCGACGAACTCCCGATCGTCCAGCCGTTAAATCTTGATCGCAATCACGCTGTTGCCTTTTGTCGCCAACGCAATCTTGCCGGCGCAAAGCTGCAACGCATATTCGCCAAAGACCTCGCGCCGCCAGCCTTTGAGGGCCGGCACGTCACGTTCGCCCGCGGCGATCAGATCCAGATCGCTTGAGGTTGCGATCAGCTTTTGCGCGACCCCTTCGTTTTCTGACAGCGCCTTGAGCAACACCCGCAGCAGGTCCGCCAGCGCCGGATTAACCTGAATTTTCTCGCGTGATCGATCGGGTTTTGGCAGGTTCTCTGCCGGCATCCCGACACCGGTCTTTACCGCAGTCAAAATTCCCTCGGCGATCTCGCCGCGTCTGGCCTCGCGCAGCAAAAGGCGGGACCGACCAAGATCGGCCTCGTTCGTCGGCTTTGTGCTGGCCAGTTCGACCAATGCATCGTCTTTGTAGACCCGGGTGCGCGGAATGTTGCGGTCTTGCGCATAGGTTTCGCGGAACCGTGCAAGTTCGCGCACAATGCCCAGAAACCGGGCACTGTTGGTGCGTGTCTTGACCCGCATCCAGGCCTCGTCCGGGTCCGTGCGGTAGGTCTCCGGATCCTTCAGCACCGCCATTTCCTCAAGCAGCCATTTCTGCCGCCCGGATTTGGCCAGACGGTCGGCCAGATAAACATAGATTTCGCGCAGGTGGGTGACATCGCCCAAGGCATAGGTCAGCTGTGCGTCACTCAGGGGCCGGCGCGACCAGTCGGTAAACCGGCTGGATTTGTCGAGATCGGCCTTCGCGATCTTGCGCACGAGGGTCTCATAACCGACCTGTTCGCCAAAGCCGCAGACCATCGCCGCGACTTGCGTGTCAAACAGCGGATCCGGGATCACCCCCGCCTCGACCGCGAAAATCTCGAGGTCCTGGCGCGCCGCGTGGAATACTTTGACCACGGCCGTGTTGCGGAAAAGGTCATGGACGGGCTCCATCGACAGACCATCGGCCAGCGGATCGACAAGCACTGCATCGCCCGCCACGTCGGTCCCATAGGCCATCTGCAACAGGCACAACTTGGAATAATAAGTGCGCTCACGCAGGAATTCGGTATCTACTGTGACAAAGGGATGCTTGGCCGCCTCTGCACAGAATGCAGCCAGCGCCGCGGTCGTGGTAATGGTTTTCATCAGGCCCCGTCATTGGCTCGCGTTGGTGCGACCTCGCTCGGGCGCCAGAAATAGGCGATTGGCGCGGCCAAGGAAACCCCCGACCGACCGGACGACATTTCGGGCACAACTGCCGGGCAATACAGCAACCTCAATTGCGACTGGCGGCCTGTTGAGTTATGAATCATCATTGCTGCAAGCACCCTGGGGGGGAACTTGGGCAGGAATATCCACAGGTGCCGACGGTCGAGTTGTATGTCACGGGAGACGAGATCGGGACCTATTCCTCGACCTCGACCAGCGGCAAGGGCAACGGGACGAAGCTCACGCTGAACAACGTACAGACGTTGGGCAACAGCGCCGATGTGTTCAAGATCGTCATCAACAATGTCGCCGCAAATGCCAACGGTTTTGGCGGCAGTCAGGTGGTCAGCGTCTACAGCTACCCCGGCAACACGTTGCTTCACGCCAATCAGTCTGTAAACAATAACGCATTTGACGGGCGCGCCACATCGGCCAACCATCTGGTGCTGGACGGGCCCGGAACCGGCGGCATCGTCATCGACGCGGACGGCCTGACCAACGGCACGGTTCAATTCGGTCCCGGCGCCAACCCACCCCGGTTTCAGGAATTTCCCTATTCGAACCTGTCCACCACGCCGCCGACTTTTCCTTGCTTTGTCGCCGGCACCCTGATCGAAACCGCAACCGGCCCGCTGCCGGTCGAAACCCTGCGCGTCGGCGATCTGGTCAGGACCGCCGACCACGATCTGCAGCCAATCCGCTGGATCGGCTCACGCGAAATCGATGGTCTGGGGGACATGGCCCCGGTGCGTATCGCCGCAGGTGCGCTGGGCAACTACCGCGATCTGCTTGTATCGCCGCAACATCGCATGGTACTTCACCACTGGCGCAACGATTTGCTGTTCGGCGTCAGTCAGGTCATGGTGGCCGCCCGGCACCTGATCAACGATACCACAATCCGCCGCGAACCCCGGGCGCGGGTCACCTACATCCACATGGTTTTTGATGCCCACGAAGTGATCTTTTCCGAAGGCATCCCGACCGAAAGCCTGCACATCGGGGCCATGACACTGACCAGCCTCGACCGCGCCGCCCGGGATGAAGTCCTGGCCCTGTTCCCCGAAATTGCTGACTTGACCGTCACCGCCCGCGCCTGCCTCAAGGCATGGGAAAGCGTGCTGGTCGAACCGGTTCAGCCGATCAACACGAAAGTCCGGTCGTCTGCCGCATAGCGGCGCAGCACAGCCGGATAAAGCTGATGTTCCAGCGGCAGCAGCCGTGCGGCAAGGCTGTCGGCAGTGTCATCGGGCCGGATCGCCAGCCGCGCCTGTCCAAGGATCGGGCCGCCATCCAGATCGGCCGTGACCTCGTGGACGGAACAACCGTGTTCGCTGTCGCCCGCCGCCAATGCGCGGGCGTGGGTTTGCAGCCCTTTGTATTTCGGCAACAACGAGGGGTGGATGTTCAGCAACCGTTCGGCCCATTGCGCCGTGAAGGCCGGCGTCAGGATACGCATGAACCCTGCCAGACAGACAATATCGGCCTTTGCCGTGGTCAGAACGCGGGTCAGTTCCGCCTCAAACCCGGCGCGGTCAGCGCCAAAGGGGCGATGGTCGACTGCAAAGGTGGCGATGCCCATCTGGCGTGCCTTGGCAAGCCCACCCGCGTCGGCGTCATTGGACACCACCAGAACAGGACGCGCCGGATGATCGCGCACCATCGACTGCGCCAGCGCCACCATGTTCGACCCGCCCCCGGAAATCAGGATGGCGACGCGCCTTGTCAAAAAAGCTCGCCGGTATAGGCGATGCCAGGGGTGGCGGTCACATGCCCGATGCGGTGGACGGTTTCGCCCGTCCCGGTCAGCACAAGCGTCAGCGCCTCCATCCGATCGGCCGCCACCACCAGCACCATGCCGACCCCGGCGTTGAAGGTCTTGAGCATCTCGGCCTGCGTCATCCCGCCCTGATCGGCCAGCCAGCCGAATACCGGGGGCACCGCCCACGACCCAAGGTCGATCGTCGCCCCCAAGTCGTCGGGCAGGACCCGCGGCAGGTTTTCGGTCAGCCCACCGCCGGTGATATGGGCAATGGCATGGACGCCCCCGGCCCGGATTGCCGCCAGGGCAGCGGCGACGTAAAGTCGCGTCGGCGTCAGCAGCGCTGCGCCAAGAGGTTCCCTTGCAAAGGGGGCCGCGTCAACCCAACCGAGGCCCGACTTTTCGACGATCCGGCGGACCAGGGAATACCCGTTGGAATGCACCCCACTCGACGCCAGCCCCAGCAGCACGTCGCCCGCCGCGACGCCCGCAGGCAATTCCGTGCCCCGCTCCATCGCGCCGACCGCAAATCCGGCCAGATCGAAATCGCCGCCATGATACATCCCCGGCATTTCCGCCGTTTCGCCACCTATCAGGGCGCAGCCCGACTGTGCGCAGGCCGTCGCGATGCCTTCGATGATGCGCGTGGCCTGTTCCAGTTCCAGTTTTCCGGTTGCGAAATAATCAAGGAAAAACAGTGGCTCTGCCCCTTGGCACACCAGATCGTTGACGCACATCGCGACAAGATCAATGCCGATGCTGTCGACAAGCCCGGTGTCGATGGCGATCTTCAACTTGGTGCCGACGCCGTCGGTTGCGGCCACCAGCACCGGATCGACATATCCCGCCGCCTTGAGGTCGAACAGTGCGCCGAACCCGCCAAGGCCCGACATGACCCCGGGGCGCGCGGTCCGTTTGGCCGCCGGCTTTATCCGCTCGATCAAGGTATTGCCTGTGTCGATATCGACCCCGGCTTGCGCATAGGTCAGGCCGTTCCTTTTCGTCATCGACGCTCTCCTGTTGGGCGCCGTCGTTCTACCCGGTCACTGTGCTAATGCAAGTGTTGTCCGGGGTCGCGGGCTAAGACAGTCGCGCGACCCCGAAGCCGGGTCCTACAAAGCCTCGCATGACGCATAGTGTCAGTACGACTTTTCCGCTGCCATCGAAGGCGTCACAACAAGCAGGTTCTTGACTCTGCTTCCGCTGCCGTGCTCATCGTAGACGATTGTCACGACAGAACCTTTCCGCAGATCCGCATTCGTGTAGTGGAATGGCAGGTGAAATCTCTGCCCATTCATCAGCGTGAGGGAACTGCCGCCCGAGGTATAGGATGTCACCGTTCCAGTCACGGTGTCATAGGCAAATGCGGCGCTCGCCGAAATGGCGATCGCGGCAATAGTCATCGGTGCAAGAAACTTTTTCATCTGAGGCTCCATTGTTGTCCCGCTCGGGACAGGTGAAAAGGCCGTATCGTTGGCAATCGGGTCGTTTGACGGGCTAGTCGACGCTGCGGTCCTCGTCAGAATAGATTGGGCGCGAAAATTGTAGAAATGGTTCTCCAGGGGTTAAATAACTGCAATGAAGCGGGCAGAATTTGGCGCAGAACGAATTTCCACAAGACATGTTTCGCAGGGCGCAGAAAACGATCTCCGCGACGGCAGTTTCGTCGATCGGTTAGCGCCGCAACTTGACCCCTGCCGCCACTCTGCTATCCCGCAGATCGGGGGCCTGTAGCTCAATTGGTTAGAGCAGAGCGCTCATAACGCTTTGGTTGCGGGTTCAAGTCCTGCCGGGCCTACCACGCCGAAAACGCGAAGGCGTTTTTCGGCGCATTCGCAAGGTTCGTTTCCGCAGGTAATGAACAGCGGCACTCGGGTGTTGATGTCGCACCGACGAACCCACACCTACCGCGCCAACACCAGATCGGCCCGCAATCCCCCAAGACGCACAGAATCGTCCAGCCGCAAAACGCCGCCATGCAGGCGGGCGATATCGGCGACAATCGCCAACCCGAGACCGACGCCCGACCCCTTGTCCTGATTGCGGGCCGGGTCAAGACGGCTGAACGGCCGCACCGCCTCCTCGCGCTGCGCCGCCGCGATGCCGGGGCCGTCATCCTCGACGGTGATCCGCAAAGTCCGCTCCATCACGGTCAGCCCGATCTCGGCGTGGGTGCCGTAACGCAAGGCATTGCCGATCAGATTTTCCAGTGCGCGGCGCAACGCCATCGGGCGCAGGGGCACCGGACCATCGAGCAGGTCCAGCCCCGTAATCGGCCCGAGCGTTGCCGCTTGTCCGGCCCGCCGTGCGTCGTCCACGACCTGCTGCATAAGCGCCACGACATCTGTCGACACAACCGCGTCACCGGCGTCACCACGGGCAAAATCCAGAAACGCATCAAGCAGTCGCTGCATGTCGTCGATATCGCGGATCAACGGTGCGGCCTCGACATCATCCATCAGCGACAATCCCAGCCGCAACCTGGTCAGCGGCGTCCGCAAGTCGTGGCTGACCCCGGACAGCATCATCGTGCGGCTTTGGGTCTGCCGCTCGATCCGGTTGCGCATGTCAAGAAACGCGGTGCCTGCGGCCCGCACCTCGATCGCACCGGTCGGATGAAAATCGACAATCCGGCCCTTGCCGAATTCCTGTGCAGCCGCCGCCATGCGTTTGATCGGGCGCAACTGGTTGCGCAAAAAGAAAAACGCGATCAGCGTCATCAGCGCGCCCATCACAACCATGATCACAAGCAGCTGATGCGGATTGCTGGCCGACACCCGGTCGCGGGCAAAATCGACAGCCATCGGACCAAATGCCGTTTCGAGGCGCAGATTAACCCGGCGGCGGTCCGTCAGATCGATCGCGCGAACCTGCGGCAGGTCATCGCGCAGCGTGCTGATCACCGCCCGCCCGGACAAGTCGTAAAACGCCCGTGCCTCGGTCCCTGGCGCCGTCGCAGGCAAGGCCACCCGCATCTCGAGCGCCAAACCGATCCGCGCCGCCTGGGTCTGCGCCGCGGCCAGATCGGGGGCAGCCGACACGGTATCGTTCAGATATCGCAGATCAAGCGCCACCGAACGGGTCATCAACTGCGTGACCCCTTCGAAATGCCGCTGTATGAACACCACCGAAACCATCACCTGCAGGGTCAGCACCGGCAAGAGCAGGATCAGCGCCGCCCGGCCATATAGGCCGCGGGGCATATAACGTTTGAGCCATTGAAAAATCATGGCCAGAAGCTAACCGGCGACATACACAAGGGAAAGCGATGATCGCAAGGGAAAATGACTGGACACCGGGCAAGGCCATAGACCTGCGGCCCGGCCTGTTGCGGGTCCTTGCGCCGAATCCGTCGTCAATGACCTTGCACGGAACCAACACCTATATTCTTGGCGAGGCGAGCGTCGCGGTGATCGACCCCGGCCCCGACAGCTCTGCCCACCTCGCCGCCATTCTTGCCGCGATCGGCGGACGCAGGGTCAGCCATATCATCGTCACCCACAGCCACCTTGACCACGCGCCCCTTGCCCGGCCCTTGGCACGGACATGCCGTGCCCCGATAATCGCCTTCGGCGACAGCCTTGCCGGACGCTCCGACGTCATGATCGGCCTGGCCGACAGCGGGCTCACCACGGGTGGCGAGGGGGTCGATAGTACCTTTGCACCCGACATCGCGGTGTCCGACGGTGACATGATCCCGGGTGATAGCTGGCAACTGAAGGTGATCCACACGCCCGGACACTTTGGCAATCACATCTGCCTGCAATGGGACGACGCCCTGTTCAGCGGCGATCACGTGATGCAATGGGCCTCCTCGCTGGTCTCGCCGCCCGATGGCGACCTCGGGGATTACATGGCATCGTGCCGCAAACTGACCCGACGGGTTGGCGGACCGGCATACCCCGGCCACGGATCGGTTGTGACCAACCTGACCGAACGGGTCGACTGGCTGATCGCACATCGATTGCAACGCGAAGCACAGATCATCGCAGTACTGCACCTTGGCCCGTCCGCGATCGGCCAGCTGACAGCAGTGATCTACACCGATATAACGCCGGCGCTATTGCCCGCCGCCGCTCGTAACGTGTTCGCCCATCTGATTGATCTGCATGTCAGAAACATCGTCACGGCCGTGCCGGACTTGCGCGCTGACGCGACATTTTCCATGGCCTGACCGGGGCCCGGAATTAAATGCCCAAATCCACTGGACGCGCCCAGACACCATTGCTATACGCGCCTTCGTGTTCCGGCGTAGCTCAGCGGTAGAGCAGTTGACTGTTAATCAATTGGTCGTAGGTTCGATCCCTACCGCCGGAGCCAAAATTATCTATCGGCGGCTTTCGACGTTTCCCCACATTTCCCCTATACATCGCCTGCGCCGCCCCTTAGACGCGGCCGCTGACCCATGCCCGAAAGCAGTCCAATGATCCCGACTCTTGCCGCCGCCCTCGAACAGCGCGGCTATACAACCCTGACGCCGGTGCAAGAGGCCGTGACCGACCCGGATCTGGGCGCTGCTGACCTGCTGGTTTCGGCGCAAACCGGATCCGGCAAGACGGTCGGCTTTGGCCTGGCCATCGCGCCGACCCTGCTGGACGGGGCCGACACTTTCCCTCCTGCCGACAAACCGCTGGCCCTGATCGTCGCGCCGACTCGCGAACTGGCGATGCAGGTCAAACGCGAACTGGCCTGGCTTTATGCACAAGCCGGCGCCGTGATCGCCAGCACCGTCGGTGGCATGGACATGCGCGACGAACGTCGCACCCTTGAACGTGGCGCACATGTCGTCGTCGCCACGCCTGGCCGGCTGCGTGACCACATCATGCGCAACAGCCTCGATATGTCGCAAATTCGCGCCATCGTGCTGGACGAGGCCGACGAGATGCTGGATCTCGGGTTTCGCGAAGACCTCGAATTCATCCTCGGGTCGGCCCCCGATACCCGCCGCACCCTGATGTTTTCAGCGACCGTGCCTGCATCGATCGCCAAGCTGGCGCAGAATTTCCAAAAGGACGCCGTGCGCGTCACCACCGTGGCCGAGCGTAGCCAGCACGCCGACATCGACTACCGCGCCCTGTCGGTCGCCCCGCAGGATGCCGAAAACGCCATCATCAACGTGCTGCGCTACTATGAATCGCCCAACGCGCTGGTTTTTGCCAATACCCGCGTCATGGTCACACGGCTCACGACGCGGCTGTCGAATCGGGGTTTCGCCGTGGTGGCCCTATCCGGTGAACTCAGCCAGACCGAACGCAGCCACGCCCTGCAGGCCATGCGCGACGGGCGGGCGCGGGTCTGTGTCGCAACCGACGTAGCGGCCCGGGGCATCGACTTGCCGAACCTCGATCTGGTGATCCACGCCGAACTGCCGCAAAACTCCGAGGTGCTGCTGCACCGATCGGGGCGCACCGGGCGGGCCGGCAACAAGGGTGTCAGCACCTTCATCGTCCCCCCCAAGCTGCGCCGCAAGGCCGAGATGCTGCTGCGTGGCGCCAAGGTCACGGCCGAATGGGCCGCGCCGCCGTCTGCCGACGAAGTGATCGCCCGCGACCGCGACCGCCTGCTGAACGATCCGGTCTGGACCGAGGGTTTTAACGATACAGAGTTGGAATTTGCGGATACCCTGCTGGCGCAACACGATGCGAAAACCGTCGCCGCCGCCTACCTCAGGCTTTACGCCAACAAGACTTCGGCCCCCGAAGATCTCTCCGACCCCGGCACCGTGACCGCGCCGCCG
>JBBKXP010000355.1:0-13549 GCA_037969545.1 Paracoccaceae bacterium
GCTTTCGGGGCGCAGTTGGCAAACGGAGGTGGTGAAGGCGCTGAACAGATCGGCGCCACGCCCCGGATTTTCGGCCGACAGGGGTTGGACGTGAAACTGGATGTCAGGGGTTTCCAGATCGGCGCGAGTTTTCATGAAACCTGTGGCAAGGCTCGCGGCCATGGTCATCGGGCCCGAACGAAACATGAGGTATTTCAAACCGATACGGGCCTGATTGACAAACCCGCGCACCTCGTCATTCAGGGTGGGTTCGTTGCATTTGTAAACGAGGCGGGCCTGCAGATGGTCCTGCATCGCCTTGCCGACACCGGGCAGATCGGCGGCAACGGTGATCCCATTTGTGCGCAGCTGCGCCGCCTCGCCAATGCCAGACAGCATCAGGAGTTGCGGGGAATTGATCGCGCCGCCTGACAGGATCAGCTCGCGCCCGGCGTGAACGACATGGGTCGTGCCGGCGCGGTCGCGATACTGCACGCCGGTAGCGCGGGCGCCGTCCAGGACCACCTTTTCGACCAGCGCATGGGTGATGACGGTCAGGTTGGGCCGAGTTTTCACCGGATTCAGATAGGCGACGGCGGCAGAACAGCGCCGCCCGTTCCTTGTCGTCAGTTGAAAATAGCCGACACCTTCCTGTGTGGCGCCGTTGTAATCGGGGTTAAAGGTATAGCCCTGCGCCTGCGCGGCGGCGACCCACGCGTCGCAGATCGGTCGTTGAATCCGCATGTTGCTGACCGACAGCGGTCCCTGATCGCCGTGATAACCATCGGCGCCGCGTTCATTGCATTCGGCCCGTTTGAACAGTGGTAACAGGTCGTCCCAACCCCAGCCGGCATTGCCCATCTGCCGCCAGCGATCATAATCCTGCGGCTGGCCGCGCACATACAACAGCCCATTGAGCGACGACGACCCGCCCAGCACCTTGCCGCGCGGCCAATCAATGCTGCGGCCGTTCAGGCCGGGGTCTGGTTCGGTCTTGTAGCACCAGTCGACTGCAGGGTTGTGAATGGTTCTGAAATACCCGACGGGAATGTGAATCCAAGGGTTCCAGTCGCGCCCGCCGGCCTCGAGCAGGATCACGCGGTTGGCGGGATTGGCGCTTAGCCGGTTGGCCAGAACGCAGCCCGCCGACCCAGCCCCGACGATCACATGGTCCGCCTGCAAAACTCGCCTCCTGCTGCCGCATGAAAAAACACTAAGCAGAATAGTGCGACCAAACTACGCTTTTTTTGAAAATATTAGTCTCAATAATCGACAATAGACATCAACACGGGAGGAACCAAGATAGGTGTAGGCGACAAACTGAGCCATATTAACCGGCGCGATCTTTTCAAACTGGCGGGCCAATACGGGATGAGTTCGACGCTGATGGCGGTGGGCACGTTCGGTGGTGCGATGAGTTTTGACAATCTGGCGAGCGCGGCCGAAAGCACCTATGAAAAGCAGTTTGCGAAAGAGGCCCGCTATACTCCGAAATTCGGTGCTGCCAGTTTTAACGCGCGGAACTTGTTGATCGAAAGGGCAGGCGCGCTGGAATTTGCCCGCGATCTGGAAGGCCGCTCCGACGGCGAAATCCGGATCGAATTCATCGGCGACAACCAAATCTGCGGCCAAACATCTGTGTGGAAAAGACCCGGCAGGGCATCGACGACATTTACGCCGCCTTGATCCAGAATTTGGCATGCGGCGCGCCTTATCTGAACGTGCTGGGCTATGCCCATATGTTCCCCAGCCGGGCGACGCAGTATCACTTACTGTATTCGCCCGAGTTCCAGCCGCAGCTGTGAACCGAATGGCGCGACCGTCTGAACGGCTGGGCCGGGGGCAACGACACCTATCAGGAGATCTATGACATCGCCCGTCAGATCCCCGTCAACATGCTGCCCGAAAACGTCGAGCCGCGCCGGTGGTGGAAAGGCTGATCGCGGTCTGAGTAAAACGAAACCGGCCCTTGGAGGAGGGCCGGTTTTGCTGTTCGATCACGTCAATGGCCGCAAAGGCCGCGAGGGGGAGAGGCGACCATGTCGGTTGGGTCAGAGGCTATCGGTGCTGTCACAGCGCTGTTCAGCGGCGATTCATGGGAAATGGCGACGGCGTTCAAATCCGGCGGGGCATGGATCATCGGGCTGTGGCGACGGTTTTGGGCGGTTTGGTGATGCTTTTCCTTTACCGCCTTTCACCGTGGCTGGACTGCAACCTTGAACGCACGGTCATGGTCTATGCCTATCTGCAGATCGCCATCATCATCTTTGTCGAGGTGATCAAAAGGTTCGTGTTTTCGACCCAGGAACCCTGGTCGACCACGTTCCCGCCCGTCTTGTTTCTTTTCATGACATGGTTCGGCTGCGCCTATAACATCAAGCCGCGCACGCATCTGTCGTTCAACGAATTCCGCGCCAAGATGGCACCGCCAATGCAGATGGCCTGCCTGACGCTGGATGCGGTCCTGTGGCTTGGGTTCTGCAACATTGTTGTTGTCACCGGGTCGCGGGTTACTGCGCAGGCGGCCAGCAATTTCCAGATTCTGGAAGGCACCGACAATGTTCTGAAATGGTGGTTTCTGATCACGGAGCCGGCGGCCTTTGTACTGATGGCGGGGCGGGTTTTCGAAAACTGGGCCGAGGATTGGCGCAACTACAGGGCCGGCAAACCGCTGGTGCTGCAGGCTATCATCGGGGGGAAGCGGGATGACCGACAGCACCATCATCAGGCTGATTTCGCTGGGCGTGACATTCCTTTTCATGCTGGGCGTGCCGGTGTTCTTGATCATCGGCTACTGGGTGATCGGGACGACGTTCGTTCTGGAGCAGACTTTTGACAACGTGTGCGCAGAATTATCCAACGTGTTCGTCAAGGGGTTCGCCTCGCTGGCGTTGCCCCTGTTCATCCTGACCGGTGATCTGATCAACAAATCCGGGATCGCCCGGCGGCTGTCGGATTTCGCCTATTCGTGCCTCGGCTGGATGCGCGGCGGGCTGGCTGTGGCGGCGATCGGGGCCTGCAGGCTGTTCGCGGCAATTTCTGGATCCAACAGCGCCACCACGGCGACCATCGGGTCGATGCTGCACCCCGAAATGGTCAAGGACGGTTAAGACGAACGGTTCAGCGCGGCGACTGGGGCGGCTGGCGGCACGGTGGGCATCATCATCCCGCCCTCGATCATCTTTATCGTCTACGGCTACCTGATGAACCTGTCGATTTCCGACCTGTTCATCGCCGGCATCATCCCCGGTGCGTTGATGTTGCTGGCGCTGATGACCGCCGCATTCATCGTCTGTTCGATCAATGGCTGGGGCATTCACATTCCGCTGCAGATCGGACGGATTCTGAAAAACGCGTTCGGGGCTTGGCTGGGGTTCGCCGCCATCGCGCTGGTCCTTTACGGCATCTACACCGGCAAGTTTTCCCCGACCGAGGCGGCAGGAGTCACTGTCGGGTTCTGTCTGATCGTTGGGCTGATCAGCTATCCGCTGAACAGGATCATGCACAACGATGCCGACACGCCCGTTGACCAGAAAACCTACCGGGACATGATGGTGGTCGAGGGGTTCAAACTGACCGAGATTCCTTCAATCGTGATGCATTTGGCCCAGATCACCGGGATTCTTGCGCCGTTGATCGGCATTTCCGTGGTGATGCAGCAGAACCTGTATCTGCTCGGGGCGCAGGCGGTGATCGGCGATTTCGTCACCGGGATGGGCGGCTATCACGCGATCCTGTTCACCGCGATTGCCATCGTGTTCGTCGCGGGAATGATCCTTGATTCGCTGCCGGTGACGATCATTCTGGCACCGATTCTGGTCCCCATCGCCGCGTCCGTCGGGGTCGATCCGATCCATTTTTCGGTGATATTTCTGGTCGGTGCCTCGATCGGGTTCATCACGCCGCCCTACGGTCTCAATCTTTATGTGGCATCAGGTGTCACCGGAGTGCCGTATTTCAGACTGCTGAAATTCACCGTGCCCTACCTGATCGCGTTGATTTCGGTGTGGATACTGGTTGCGCTGACCCCGTCACTTGCGCTGATGTTGCTTTGAAGCAGACCAAGGACAAGTGATGCCCGACAGCGGACCCGCCGACAGCGACACGATCCCCACCAACATGCGGCTGCTGCTGCTATTGGAGGAGGTGGCGAGGTCGGGTGTGCCGATTACGCCGACCGAAGTAAACGCGCGGATCGGCCTGCCCAAACCGACGGTGCACCGGCTGTTTGCCACGCTCGAGGCCGAGGGGTTCCTGCAGCGCGATATCGACGGGCGGTCCTACAGCCCCGGTGCGCGGCTGCGACGGTTTTCGATCAATGTGCTGTCATCGCTCAGGATCCGCACGGCGCGGCTTGCGGTGCTGAAATCGTTGTCGGATGCGATTGGCGAGACCTGCAATATCGCGACACCCGACCGCGACGCTATGGTTTACATTGAACGGGTCGAAACAAAATGGCCGCTGTGCATCCAGTTGCCGATCGGCACGGCGGTGCCGTTTCATTGCACCGCCAGCGGCAAGATTTATCTGTCGACGCTGCGACAGTCGCATTTGACGCGGTTCCTGTCGGCGGCGCGGCTGGAACCGCTGACCGGGCGCACAATCACCGATCCCGTCGCACTTGCGGCCGAGATCGCGCTGGTGCGCAGGCGCGGCTTTTCAACCGACAGCGAAGAGTTCATGGAAAGTATGGTTGCAATCGCTGTGCCGCTGCTGGACCGGCAGGATCGACTGTTGGCGACCCTTGCGGTGCATGGCCCGATCCAGCGGATCAGCCTTGAAACACTGCAGGGCCATCTGCCACTTATCAAGGATACAGCGACAAAACTGATGCAGCTTTTGGACGAGGATTAGTCGGGGTCAGACCGCTTTTCGCTGTTGCGCCCATCGCCGGTTTGGCCGGGGTCGAGGCGACGCGGATCGACCATGTCTGAAATGCGCAGCTGTGCCGCTTCGGCGAACCTGTCTGGTGTTGCGGCAAGGCGGAACAACAGCTTGCGCCGCAATACGATCTCTTCGTTGGTCATGACAAGCGGCACGACGGAACCCTTAACACAGACTGCGCAAAGCTTTGCGCGCAGATGTCTGGTATCCACTCAAAACGGCGAAGTCATGCCCTAGTTCGGTCCAAAACGAGGCGGTTTTCGCCGATGATTCCGTGCCAGTCAGCAATGCCCGAGACTGTGGAACCATGCGGAACCTGACGTGCGACCTGAGGGACCTGGTTTTGCCTTTGCCGAAGTCGTGCAACACTGTGTTTGTCGACGAAGCCAGCGACGGGGCGGCGACCGCTGACCTGCGAAATGCCGACCTCGTTACTTTGGGCCGGTCGGGTGGATGTTTACATATTTTGCCCTTGACCTTCCATTGACTGGAAGCCCCATGTGTGTTGCAGCTTTGTGAAGGTATGAGATGATGAACAGCCAACAAAAATTGACCATTCCTGTCGAAGGCATGACCTGCGCATCCTGTGTCGGGCGGGTCGAACGGGCTTTGGCGGCGGTTCAGGGCGTAACGTCGGTGTCGGTGAATCTGGCGACGGAAACGGCGATGGTCGATGGCTTCGCCAGTCGTGACGACCTTGTGCAAACCTTGGCTGACGCCGGATACCCGGCCAGAATAGCCCAGACCAGCCTGAATATTTCCGAGATGACCTGTGCGTCCTGTGTGGCAAGAGTTGAACGGGCGCTCGCGGCGCTGCCGGCGGTCGTCGACGCGCAGGTGAATTTGGCGACCGAAACCGCAAACGTGCGGTATCTGGACGGAGAACTCGATGCGCAGCAACTGGTCGCGGCGATAGCCGTATCCGGATATGCAGCGACGCTTTCGGCACCGAGCGGGGCGATTGACCGTCATGAGCGCAAAGCAAGCGAGGCACGTGAGTTGGCCCGCATGACGACTGTTGCCGCGCTGTTGGCCCTGCCGGTGTTCATCATGGAAATGGGTGGTCACTTGTTTCCTGCGCTGCATCGCCTGATCGACAGCGCCATTGGCATGCAGGCCAGCTGGATGATTCAGTTTGTCCTTGCGACGATTGTACTGGCGTGGCCGGGCCGTGGATTTTACCGCAAGGGCATTCCCGCACTGGCGCGCGGGGCGCCGGACATGAACAGCCTAGTCGCATTGGGAACCGCCGCGGCCTACGGTTATTCGATTATCGTGACGTTTTTTCCGACGGTTTTGCCGGTAGGTTCGCGGGCGGTCTATTTCGAGGCCGCGGCGGTTATCGTGGTGTTGATCCTGCTGGGCCGTACATTAGAGGCGCGGGCCAAGGGGCGCACCGGGGCGGCCATTCAAAAGTTGGTCAGCCTTCGCCCAAAGACCGCGCGGGTGCTGCGCGCCGATGGACCAGCCGATCTGGCGATTGACCAGATCGTGGCTGGCGACATTCTGAAGATCCGCCCCGGCGAGCGCATTGCGTTGGATGGCGAAGTCAGGGATGGCCTTTCATGGGTCGACGAGTCGATGATCTCGGGCGAGCCCGAACCGGTTGAAAAGGCTGCGGGTGCGGCGGTCGTCGGCGGCACGGTGAACGGCACCGGAACACTCGATGTGCGGGTCACGCATGTTGGCGCCGACACCGTTTTGGCGCGGATCATCAACTTGGTGGAAACAGCACAGGCTGCACGTCTGCCAATTCAGGGGCTGGTCGACAGGATTACATTGTACTTCGTGCCTGCCGTCATGATCGTTGCCGTCGTCACGGTTGGCATATGGCTTGTCTTCGGGACGCCGCCGGCTCTTGCCCATGCGATGGTCGCGGGGGTGTCGGTCTTGATCATCGCCTGTCCCTGCGCGATGGGTCTGGCGACACCAACCTCGATCGTTGTGGGCACCGGACGGGCCGCCGGCATGGGCGTCTTGTTCCGCAAGGGCGATGCGCTTCAGGAATTGCAGGCAATCACCACCGTTGCGCTGGACAAGACAGGAACCTTGACTGCGGGGCGCCCGGAACTGACCGATCTGATTGCGATGCCGGAATTTGCCGAGGATGAAGTGCTGGCACTGACCGCGGGGGCGGAGGCTGCGTCGGAACATCCCATCGCTGCGGCGATCATGCGGGCTGCCAAAGCGCGTGGTCTGAAGGTACCCGAGGCAAAAGGGTTCACGTCGATCACGGGTTATGGAGTCAGGGCAACGGTCGACGGGCATGATGTGGTCGCGGGGGCTGACCGGCTGATGGTCCGCGAAGGGATTGCACTGTCGCACGATGCAGGTGTCGCGGCGATGACCGCGTTGGGGCGGACGCCATTGTATGTCGCAATTGACGGCACGCTTGCGGCTGTATTCGGTGTCGCCGACCCGATCAAGCCGGGTGCACCTGCCGCGATTGCCGCATTGCGGGACATGGGTCTTCGGGTCGCCATGATCACCGGCGACAACGCCGCCACCGCGCATGTCATTGCAGCCCAACTCGGCATTGAAACAGTGGTTGCCGAGGTTCTGCCAGAGGGCAAGGTGGCGGCTATCGACCAGTTGCGTTCGACAGGAAAGGTCGCATTTGTGGGTGACGGTATCAATGACGCGCCGGCGCTTGCGGCGGCCGATGTCGGGATTGCGATCGGCACGGGCACCGATGTGGCCATTGAAACCGCCGATCTGGTGTTGATGTCGGGCGATGTGGCTGGCGTCGTCAACGCCGTTGCGATCAGTCGTGCGACGATACGCAATATCCGCCAGAACCTGTTCTGGGCGTTTGGCTACAACATTGCGCTGATCCCGGTGGCGGCAGGTGCGATGTATCCTGTGAACGGTTTGTTGCTGTCGCCGGCCCTTGCTGCCGGGGCAATGGCAATGTCGAGCGTTTTCGTGTTGAGCAACGCATTGCGACTGCGATGGGTACCTGCCGCGATTGCCGAACATGGCACGGCACCGGCGCGGGCGAATTTGCGACCCGCAACTGCATAGGGATTGGGCTGTCATGAACATCGGTGAAGTGGCTGCGCGCGCAGGCCTTCCTGCCAAAACAATCCGCTATTACGAAGATATCGGACTGATCACGCCGCCGCGCGACGCAAATGGGTATCGGCGCTTTCGTGAAAGCGACATGCATCAACTCGCGTTTCTTGCGCGGGCGCGGGCGCTTGGGTTCACCATCGAGAATTGTCGCGCGTTGTTGGCGCTTTGGCAGGACAAGGCGCGGGCCAGCGCCGATGTGCGACGCATCGCCGAGGATCATCTGGCACAGATCGCAATCAAGATTGCGGATCTACAGGCGATGCAGGACACCCTGACTCATCTGGTTGATTGCTGCGCTGGCGATGAACGTCCAGATTGTCCGATCCTTGTTTCACTTGGTGCAGGGTCGGCGCCACACAAAGATGGGCAAATAGACTGAGGCTGTTTTGAAGTCGGCTGATTTTGCGGACAGAGACGCGTTGGACGTCGTGCTCAGCAATGCCAGGGCGTGAAGTCTGGCCTTGCCGCCGAAAAATCAGCAAGACCAACAGCACAATTCCGACGATTGAATTTGCGAACGTGGCGCAGTTGCTGCAATCTTTCCGCATGTAGCGACCAAATACCGGCAGACATATCCAATGGGGAGAATGCGGATGAAAAGTGTCTTGAAATCGAGTGCAGCAATACTGCTGAGCGTCACAGTCGCGGGCCAGACAATGGCGCAGGCGATGATCACGGAAATTGGCGCTGGTGAGGGTCAGGTGAACATCGTCGCCTGGCCGGGATACCTTGAACGGGGCGAAACCGCACCGGAATTTGACTGGATCACCGGATTTGAGCAAGCCACCGGTTGTATGGTCAACGTCAAAACCGCGAACACGAGTGACGAGATGGTCGCGCTGATGAACGAGGGTGGTTTCGACCTCGTCACGGCCTCTGGTGATGCGTCGCTGCGCATGGTGGCGGGCAAGCGGGTTCAGCCGATCAACATTGATCTCATCCCGAGTTGGGTCACCATTGACGAGCGGTTGAAAGAAGCGCCGTGGCACTATGTCGATGGCACCCATTATGGTGTGCCTTACATGTGGGGACCGAACGTGTTGATGTATTCGACCGATGTTTTTCCCGAAGCGCCGACAAGCTGGGACGTGGTCTTTATGCCAATGGACCTGCCGGATGGACAGCCCAATCAGGGGCGGGTGCAGGCCTATGACGGGCCGATCTATATTGCCGATGCGGCCAATTACCTGATGTTTCACCAACCCGAACTTGGCATCACCTCGCCCTACGAATTGAACGAAGATCAATATGCCGCCGCGTTGAACCTGCTGCGTGAACAACGCAAGATCGTCAGCCGTTATTGGCACGACGCGTTCATCCAGATCGACGACTTCAAGAACGAGGGGATGGCGGCCTCTGGAACCTGGCCATTCCAGGTAAATCTGTTGCAGGGCGATGGCGCGCCGGTTGCATCGACGATCCCGCAGGAAGGCGCGACAGGTTGGGCCGATTCGACGATGATGCATGTCGATGCTGCAAACCCGAATTGCAGCTATTTGTGGATGGAGCATTCGCTGGCCTCGAGCCTGCAATCCGATCTGTCGGTCTGGTTCGGCGCGAACCCGGCGGTGCCTTCGGCCTGTACCGATGGTCGCGGAATGCAAACCGCAGAGGGTTGCACGTTGAATGGTCTGGACGATTTCGACAGGATCAAATTCTGGCAAACGCCGGTTTCGACCTGTGAAGGCGAGGGGGAGTGTGTGCCCTACTATCGCTGGGTGTCGGACTATATTGGCGTGATTGGCGGCCGATAGACCTGATTCCCAACAGTCCGTCGCAATTTGCGGCGGACTGCAACTGCCGGATTTTCGATGGTATCTGCAGTTCAGTTTTCGCGGGTCTCTCGCCATTACGGCGATGTGAAAGCCGTTGACAATGTTGATGTCGATATTGCGGAAGGCGAGTTTTTCGCAATGCTTGGCCCATCTGGTTCCGGCAAGACGACCTGCCTGCGGCTGATTGCCGGGTTTGAGCGTCCGACGTCCGGCGAGATCCGGATTTTTGGTGAACCGTCGCAGGGGGTTCCGCCCTACAAGCGAAATGTGAACACGGTCTTTCAGGATTATGCGCTGTTTCCGCACCTCAACGTGCGCGACAATGTGGCCTACGGACTGATGATTGCCGGTATCGCCAAGGCGGCACGCCACAAGGCCGCCGAAGGCATTCTCGAGATGGTGGCGCTTGGCGGCTATAGTCGGCGCAAGCCGTCCGAACTGTCTGGCGGACAGCGTCAGCGCGTCGCGCTTGCCCGCGCTTTGGTGAACAAGCCCAAGGCGCTGTTGCTGGATGAACCACTTGGGGCGCTAGATCTGAAACTACGCGAACAGATGCAGGACGAGTTGAAGTCGCTGCAACGGTCGCTTGGCATCACATTCATTTTCGTCACCCACGATCAGGGCGAGGCACTTTCGATGGCGGACCGCGTGGCCGTCTTCAACGAGGGTCGCATCGTGCAGACCGGATCGCCGGAAGATATCTACTATCGCCCGGATGTCCCGTTCGTGGCAGATTTTGTCGGCTCGTCGAATGTGTTGCCGCCGGAATTTGTCGAACGGTTTGCGGGTATTCGCGCGCATGGCGCGGTACGGCCCGAGGCGGTGCATTTGTCAGATCGGGGCCATGCTGCCAAGGTGAAAAGCGTCAGCTTTGTCGGGACAGCCACACGCGTGACAATGCATATCGGTGATATGCCGATGACGATGCTGTTGCCCAAAGGGGCGATGATTCCGAATGCGGGCGAGATGGTGCACATCGACTGGTCGGCGGATGATCTGCATGTGATGGCGGGCGGATGAGTGACCAAGCGATCATAAAGGGCGTTCCTGACGGCATCTTGTCGCGGCTGTCCGACAGACTTTGGCGCAGCCCCAGACTGCTGCTCTTGCTGCTGATCCTGCCGCCGGCACTTTGGCTGGGGATCATCTATCTTGGTTCGCTTTTCGCGTTACTTGCGCAGAGTTTCTTTTCGATCGACGAATTCAGCGGCCTGATTCAATATGAATTCACGCTCAAGACCTATGGCGAGCTTTTCCGGCCCTCAAATTTTGACATCATCATCCGCACGGTCGTGATGGCATCCGTGGTGACGATCGGGTCGGCGGTGATCGGCTTTCCGGTCGCCTATTACGCAGCGCGGTATGCAAAGGGCAAGTGGCGGGCGATCTTTTACCTTGGTGTGATGATGCCGCTGTGGTCCAGCTATCTGGTCAAGGTCTATTCGTGGAAACTTATCCTTGCCAAGGAAGGCATTGTTAGCTGGTTTTTTGAAAGCCTGCATCTTGGCTGGCTGCTGAACGCTTACCTTGCGATCCCGGTGATTGGCGGAAATTCATTGTCGGTCAGCGCCACCGGAACCTTTCTTGTGTTCCTTTATGTCTGGCTGCCATTCATGATCCTGCCGATTCAGGCATCGCTGGAACGGGTGCCGGTTTCCATGCTCGAAGCCTCGGGCGACCTTGGCGCAAAGCCCGGGCAGACATTTCGGCATGTGCTGTTGCCGCTTGCCTTGCCGGGGGTGATCGCAGGATCAATCTTTACGTTCTCGCTGACCTTGGGCGACTATATCATTCCGCAGATCATCGGATCGTCGCGCCGGTTCATCGGACAGGCGGTTTACGCCTATCAGGGCACAGCCGGGAACATACCGCTGGCTGCCGCATTTGCTGTCGTGCCGATCCTGTTGATGGCCATCTATCTGTGGATCGCCAAGCGACTGGGGGCTTTCGATGCGCTCTGACGATGCGGCACCGGGGCTCAAGATCGCGGCGGGTCTCGGGCTGGCCTTCATGCATCTGCCAATCCTGCTGATCTTTGTCTATGCCTTCACCACCGAGGACAAATCGTATCAGTGGCCACCGCCCGGCCTGACCCTGAAATGGTTCGCGGTCACATGGGGGCGGGTGGATGTCTGGGCGGCGCTGAAACTGTCGCTGCAGGTCGCGTCGATCTCTACCGGCATCGCCTTGTTTCTTGGCACGCTCTGCGCCGCTGCGGTAAGCCGGGCCAGGTTCTTTGGCCGCGAGGTGATCTCGCTTCTGGTGATCCTGCCGATCGCCCTGCCGGGGATCATCACCGGCATCTCGTTACGCTCGGCGTTCAATCTGGCGGATATTCCTTTCAGTTTCTGGACCATCGTTCTGGGGCACGCAACATTCTGCGTGGTCGTGGTTTACAATAACGCCGTGGCGCGATTCCGGCGGGTTTCGGGCAGCCTGATCGAGGCGTCGATGGATCTGGGTGCCAACAGCTTTCAGACCTTCCGCCATGTGATCCTGCCCAACATCGCCACGGCCCTTTTGGCAGGCGGTTTGCTGGCCTTTGCGCTGTCGTTTGACGAAGTCATCGTGACGACGTTTACTGCCGGACAACAGCAAACCCTGCCGATCTGGATGCTGGAAGAACTGGTGCGCCCGCGCGAACGGCCGGTGACGAATGTTGTGGCCATGGTTGTTGTGCTGGTCACATTCCTGCCGATCCTCGGCGCCTATTACCTGACGCGCGGCACCGATACCGTGGCCGGTCAGGGTAAGTAACCAACAGGGAGAAAACTATTGGAAACCAAAATGTTGATCGGCGCATCGTTTGAACCCGGGACTGCCGCGGCGGAAACCATTCTGAATCCGCGCACCGGTGAGGTGATCGTGAAATTGCCGGAGGCAAGCCCGGACCAAATCGACCGCGCGGTGGTCGCCGCCCGGCAAGCTTTTGCCGGTTGGTCGCGCACGACACCGGCCGAAAGGTCTACCAAATTGCTGGCGATTGCCGATGCTGTCGATGCCAACCTTGAAGGACTTGCCCAACTCGAAGCCCTCAACTGCGGAAAACCGATCAACGCGGTCCGCAACGATGAAGTCCCGGCCGTGGCAGATTGCTTTCGATATTTCGCCGGCGCGGTGCGCAACATGCACACCTCGGCAGCGGGCGAGTACATGCAAGGCCACACATCGATGGTGCGGCGCGATCCGATCGGGGTGGTGGCATCCATTGCACCGTGGAATTATCCGATGATGATGTTGGCGTGGAAACTGGCGCCGGCGCTTGCAGGTGGCAATACGGTCGTGCTGAAACCGTCCGAGCAAACCCCACTCACCGCGATGAAGCTGGCAAAGCTGATTTCCGACATCTTGCCCGAGGGCGTGTTGAACGTCGTTGTGGGTCAGGGGGCCAGTGTCGGGAATAGCCTGATCAACCACCCGGAGGTCGATATGGTCTCGATCACGGGCGACGTGGCGACGGGCAGGAAAGTGCTGGAGGCCGCCTCGAAGACGGTCAAGCGGACGCATCTGGAACTGGGTGGCAAAGCACCGGTGATAGTGTTCGACGATGCCGATCTGGACCGTGTGGTCGCGGGTCTCAAGGCGTTTGGCTACTACAACGCCGGTCAGGACTGCACGGCCGCATGCCGGATCTACGCCGGACCGAAGATTTATGAAAAGCTGGTGGCAGAATTATCGTCGGCGGTCGCCGACATCGTTTACGACAATGCCGACGATACGCTGAACGAGATCCCGCCGCTCATTTCGACGCGACAGCGTGACCGGGTCGCGGGTTTTGTCGAACGCACCCGCGAACAAAAGCACATGGAGATCACCACCGGCGGCCAGCCACATGA
>JBBKXP010000356.1:0-6244 GCA_037969545.1 Paracoccaceae bacterium
GTCCAGGCCCAGGCCGCCTCGACCTCGTCGCCGCGCATGAACAGGGTCTGGTTGCCACGGATCACGTCCATGATCAGGCGTTCATAGGCGTCCGGCACATCCTCGGCATCCGGTCCCAGAGCGTCGGCAAAGGTCATGTCGAGCGGCACATCGACCAGCCGCATGCCGCCCGGTCCCGGTTCCTTGATCGTGACCTGCAAATCCATGCCTTCGTTGGGTTGCAGGCGGATCGCCAGGATGTTGCGATGCCGGGCTGCGTCGCCCTCGAATATCGAATGGCCCAGATCCTGAAACACAACAGCAATTTCAGAACTGCGCGCCTTGAGCCGCTTGCCGGTGCGCAGATAGAACGGCACCCCCGCCCACCGCCAGTTGGCGATGTTGACTTTCATCGCGATGAAACTCTCGGTGAAACTTTTCGGATTTTCGGCATCCGTTCGATAGCTTTCGCCATCCTTGCCCTTGTCGTATTGACCGCGGACAATGTGATGGGTTTCAACGGGTTGCAGGGCGCGGATCACCTTGAGCTTTTCATCGCGTACAGCGTCGGCTCCGAACTGGCTGGGCGGTTCCATCGCAATCAGGCACACAAGCTGCATCAGGTGGTTCTGCACCATGTCGCGCATCGCGCCGGATTTGTCATAATAGGCACCGCGCCCGTCGACGCCGACGGTTTCGGCGACGGTGATCTGGATATGATCGACGTAGTGGTTGTTCCACAACGGTTCGAACAGAACGTTGCCGAACCGGACCGCCATCAGGTTCTGCACCGTTTCCTTGCCTAGATAATGGTCGATCCGGTAGATCTGACTTTCCTTAAAATGCGCGGCCAGACCGCGGTTCAAGGCGCGGGCCGAGGCAAGATCGCGCCCGAAGGGCTTTTCCACCACGATCCGGCTTTGCGGATTGGCGATCTTGTGACTGTGCAGGCGTTCGGCCAGATCGCCGAACAGGCTGGGGGCGACCGAGAAATAGAAGGCATTCACCGCGTCCTTGCGGACCAGTTTCGCCAGCGCCGTCCAGCCGTTCGTGCCTTGCGCGTCGATGGCGACATAATGCAACTGCGCCAGAAACGCCTTGAGGCCCTTGGTATCCTTGGCCTCGGCCCCACCGAATTCGGCGATCGCTTCGGCCGCCAGTCTGCGATAGCCCTTGTCGTCCAGATCGGACCGCGCCGCGCCGATGATCCGAGATGTCGCCGGCATCTGCCCCGACAGGAACCGCCGGAACAATCCAGGCAGAATCTTGCGCCGCGCGAGGTCGCCGGTGCCGCCAAAGATGACAAGGTCGAAATCATCGACCGGTATGACTCGTGAAACCATCGGTTGTTTCGCCCCCGGCGACTGTTAGCGTTAACACGTGGATGTGATACAAACCTGAACCGGGTAAGTCTAGCAAGATGGGCATCGCGTGTACGGAAAATCAGATGGCCGCCTCTTCCCTAGACATGGCCGTCACCATCACGCACAGCATCTCGAACATCAGCGATACCGCCAGCCACGCTGTCCCGCCTGTGGGGTCGACGGGTGGCGACACCTCCACCAGATCGGCACCGACGATGTTCAGACCGGTACATTCACGCACGACCTGCATCGCCTGATACGCGTTCGGTCCGCCCCATTCGGGCGTGCCGGTGCCGGGGGCAACAGCGGGGTCAACAAAATCGATGTCGTATGACATGTAGGCAGGCTGCGCACCCACAATGTCGCGGGCTTCGGCCATGACATCGGGGATCCCGCGGGCAAAGAACTCCTCAATCGGCACGATCCGGATGCCGTGCGCCTTGGCAAAATCGCGGTCGGCGGTGTCATACTGGGTGCCGCGAACCCCGATCTGGATCATCCGCTTTGGGTCGAGCAGACCTTCGTCGACGGCAGCGCGAAACGGGTTGCCGTGGGTCAGCGTCTTGCCGCCGAAATAGGGCGGGAAAAGGTCGGTGTGGCTGTCGAAATGAACCAGCCCAAGCGGTGCTTCACTGGCAATGCCGCGCAGCATCGGCAGGGTGCAAAGGTGATCGCCCCCTGCCGCCAGCGGCCTGATCCCGGCCTGTTTCAATTGACGGGCGAAGACGGTGAAGCGGTCCAGCGTATCGTTCACCTCGACCGGGTTTGGGCTCGCGTCGCCCAAATCGGCGCAGCGGGCACGGTCGAAGGGGCGTAGGCGGCTAACCGGATGTTCGGCGCGGATCATCGTCGACAGGTCGCGCATCTGGCGCGGGCCGTGTCGCGGGCCGGGGCGATTTGAGGTGCCGCCGTCAAAGGGCAGGCCGAAGATCCCGATCTGCACCTCGGCGATGCGCGGATGATCCAATGGCACGTGCGGCAGTCGCATGAAGGTCGGGATGCCTGCAAAACGCGGCATCTCCATTCCCGAGATCGGTGTGAAAAACGGATCGGTCATGGTATTCCCTCTTGTTGCGGGCAGACTGGCCTAGTCCTCGGCCGATTCCCAACGGACTGACGTCATCTTCGGATCGGCCGCTAGCGTCGCCACCGCGTTTTCGATCACGGTATCGGTCGCGGCCTCGGCCTCGACGACGACCGCCAGACCGATCGTGCCCGCCTGTTCATCGGCCCGGGCGACCAGTTGAATCACCTTCATGCCCGAGACCTGCAAGGTACGCAAAAGCAGGGCGCGGGCGTGCTGTTCGGCGTCGGTCCGCGCCGACACAGTGATCTGGAAATTGCGCAGCACCGGGATCCCCGCATTGGTCGTCCGCTTGATCCATTTGACGAGCGGGCGCAGACCGATGTTGATAAAGATGACAAACGCGGCCAGCAGTGCAGCAAAGGGCAACTGACCGGCACCGCACATCATGCCGACCCCCGCCGAACACCAGAGGGTTGCCGCCGTGTTCAGGCCATGCACCTGAAAACCTTCGCGAAAGATGATTCCGGCGCCAAGGAAACCAATTCCGGTCACGACCTGCGCGGCAACCCGGGTCGGGCTGACCTCGTTTGGGAAAAGACTGGCGAACACCACAAAACCGGCAGCGCCAAGGGCGACAAGGGCGTTGGTGCGCAAGCCCGCCATACGCTGGCGCATCTGCCGCTCAGACCCGATCAGGGCGCCCAGCACCACCGCCGCAAACAAGTTGAGAGCTGCGACATCGAGAGTGTTCATGCCCGTCCTTTCAAGGTATCAGCCCGGCGGCCCCGCGACGTGCCGCGCACTGCTTCGCAACCGCCGGTCAAGTCGGACGACCTAGGCCTCCAGCTCGGCATCCCAATATAGATAATCGACCCATGAGTCGTGCAAGTGGTTGGGCGGAAACTTGCGGCCCATGTTGCGCAGTTCCTCACTGCCGGGCTGGCGCGGTGGTTTACGCAGATGCATGCCCGATCGATGAAGACTTTTAGCCCCCTTGCGCAGGTTGCATCGCGAGCAGGCGGCGACGACGTTGCGCCAGCTGGTGACTCCCCCAGCGGCGCGCGGCACCACATGGTCAAATGTCAGATCGCCCTTGGCTCCGCAGTACTGGCAACAGAATTCATCACGCAGGAACAGGTTGAACCGGGTAAAGGCGACCCGGCGTTGTGGCTTTACATAATCCTTGAGGACAACTACCGACGGGATCCGAATTTCGGTCGATGGGCTGCGCACAACTTCGTCATATTCGGCAACGATATCAACACGGTCGAGCCATTTCGCCTTGATCGCCTCTTGCCACGGCCACAGCGACAGCGGATAATACGAAAGCGGGCGAAAGTCGGCATTCAAGACCAGCGCCGGATGGCATTTCAACGCCCCCGGTTCGCGCACGAAAGTCGTCCTGAAATCGCCGTCCATCAAAGATTCCGTCTCTGCGCTGTCAGCCTGTTATGGCACCAGAGCGGGAGGCCCACCCCTGCCTTTGTTGCGACTATATATGGCCTTAGCCGAACGGCAAGCCCAACATATTGTCAGACGTTGTCTGCCAGACCTGCATCACAGACAAATGACAATTCCAGCATTCACTTTGCACCGACAATGCCCGCCGGAGGCATCTGACAAAACCGTCGTAAAGAAGGCGCGTCCATCAATTCAGGTATAGCCCAGGCGTTCCGCGACAAAGGCCAGGGCGACCTGCAAACCGTCCGGCGCAATGCCGTGCCCGGTGCCTTTCATGACATGCGCAAAGACCTCATCCCAACCGGCGTCCTGCAAGCCCTGCGCCGCCTTTGGCAGGCTATCGATCGGCACCACATCGTCCATATCGCCGTGGATCAGCAGAACCGGCGGCCGACACAGCGCCTGCTCGGCCAACGATTCGGGTTCCAGCAGCCGACCGGAGATTGAAACGATTCCCGCCACCGCATCGTCACGTCGCGGCAGCACGTGCAGGGCGATCATCGCGCCTTGGGAAAAGCCCAAGACCACGATCTGTTCGGGCAGCAGATCCTCGTCGATCATCACCCCGTCCAGAAACGCGTCGAGATCGGCGGCGGCATGGACAAGCCCGGCCTGGGCTTCAACTTCTGACGACCCGTCGATCCACGGGATCGGGAACCACTGGAATCCCATCAGTGATCCCGCGCAGGTTTCCGGTGCGTCGGGGGCGATGAAAAGGGTATCGGGCAGATGTTCGCCAAGCGGGTCAGCGAGGCTCAACAGGTCGGCACCATTCGCCCCGTAGCCATGTAGAAAGATCACGGCGGATCGGGTCTCGCCCGAGACAGGTTCGCGCCTTTCGGCGTCCAATGCGCGTGTCATCTGAAGTCCTTTGCTGGGCCCGGATGGTTTAGGGCGAAGCAGGCGGCGGGGCAACCGCGCCTGGGCTCCGCCGAGCCAGATAGTCGCATGTAAAGGCCGCGTAGCCGTCCGCAGTGACCCCCAGATGATCGCGCATCAGCGCATGCGCGGCGGGCAACTGGTGAAACGGCACCGCCGGCCAGACGTGGTGTTCGATGTGATAGGGCATGTTCCAGGCCAGCGCCCGGACCAGGCGGTTGGTGAATGTGGTGCGGGTATTCAGGAACATGTTGGCGACTGACGGGCAGTCGCCATGTTCGGCCAGCAGATAAAGCCGCAGAAACGGCTGACCGATCAGTACCGGCACAATCCAGACCCACAGGAGCAAAGGATTCAGCCAAATGATTGCCGGCACAAAAGCGTAGACAGCCAGCATCCAGCGTGCTTCGGCCCGGATACCCGGCATCGCACTGTCGGGCAGGTACTTCGCTTGCCCGCCGCCAAACGCAAGTACCGGCACAAGTCGCAGATATGCCCCCCAATACGGCAGACCGGACACATACCAGAAAAATGCCGCGCGGGTCTGGGGGCGCGGCTGTTCGATCTCGGGGTCCTGCCCCGGCAGGTTCGTCCACTTGTGGTGCGCGAGATGGAAATACCGGAACCAACGGAACGGCAGAACCAAGATCAGGCCGCAGGCATGGCCGACCAGTTCATTCAACCGGGCACTGGCAAACGGCGTCTTGTGGGTGCATTCGTGTTCGAGCGTGAATAGAAAGATCAGCAGGATCCCTTGCAGAGGCAGCAACAGCGGCCAGAACGCCACCCCTGCCCCGATGAGCGTCCCGACCAGCAGGATCGCCGTCAGGTGCCCCGCCAGATGCGCCATCCCGGCACGGTTGCTGCGCCGTGTCACGACGTCGCGGGTCGCCGGCGGCAGGGTCGCCAGAAAAGCCTTTTGATCCATCTCAGGCCACTCCCTCGCGGTCCTTGGCAACCCGGTAGTAGGCCCAAAGAAGCCGCGCCGCAACGGCCCGCCAGGGGGCCCAATCGGCGGCCATTTCGCGGAAATGCTTCTCATCTGGCCGCGCGGGCAGGCCGAAAAGCAGCCGCGCCGCCTCGGCCAACGCCAGGTCGCCGGGGGCAAACACATCGGACCGCCCAAGCGCGAACATGGTGTAGATTTCGGCGGTCCAGTTGCCGATACCGGGAACCGCGATCAAGGTGGTAACGACTGCTTCGCTGGTCTGGTCGCGCAGTGCGGCGTAGTCGATTCCGGCTTCGGCCAATGCCCGTGCATACCGCGCTTTCTGACGGCTCAGGCCGAGGCTGCGCAAGTCCTCCTCCGAGGTTGTCGCGACACGGCGCGGATCGGTCATCCCTGCCGCTTCAAGCCGCCCCCAGATCGCATTGGCCGAGGCGATACTGACCTGTTGACCGACGATGGCATGAAACAGGCGGTCGAACCCGTCGCTGGTGCGCCGCAACGGCAACGGCCCGGTCAGCGCCAGGGCCTTGGCAAAGCGCGGTTCGCGCTCGGCCAGCCAGGCCGCGCCTTCGGCGACGCATGCAT
>JBBKXP010000357.1:0-3169 GCA_037969545.1 Paracoccaceae bacterium
GACCTGCAGTGGCTGGATGAAGCCATCGAGGAAGGCAGGGCCCATCGCTATTGGTTTCTGACCACCTACACAACTCTCGCCAACTATCAGCATTCCCTTGGCCGCATTCCATTCGCGGCAATGGTTTTCGACGAAATCCAAAACATCAAGAACAAGGACACAATCGCCTCAAAAGCTGTCGAGGCGATGAAGGTTGATTTCCGGATCGGTCTTACCGGAACCCCCATTGAAAACTCCACGATGGATTTGTGGACAATCATGGATCGGCTAGCACCGGGCGTATTGGGCTCAGGGAAAGAGTTTCGCACGGCGTTCGGAACGCCGGGCGACGACAACATGAAGGAACTTCATGCCAAGGTTTTCAAACCCCAGAACGGCCATCCTCCGATCGGCCTGCGCCGCCTCAAAGACGATGTTGCCACCGACCTCCCCCTCAAGCGGCGCCTGCTTCATCCCCGCGTGATGCCGGCAGTCCAGTCGACAACTTACGACGCGGCGCGGGTGAAACTCGCGGAGGGCGGACCAGGGGCAGCATTGAAGTCTTTGCACCATATAAGATCCGTCTCAGTCCACCCCCGTCTCGATGGAACCACCGACCCGAACGAGTTTGTCGCCATGAGTGCCCGGCTCGCGGCGGTCATGGAGACATTGACAAGTATCAAGACTAAGGGCGAACGAGCTTTGGTCTTCATCGAACACCGAGAGATGCAGTTTCGCTTCGCCGAACTGGTGCGGCATATGTACGGCTTGAACAGGGTCGAAATAATCAACGGCGATACTCCGATCCTGAGACGGCAAGTCATCGTGAACCGCTTTCAGGAGCATTTGGTTCACGATGGCGGCTTTGATCTGCTCGTTCTTGGCCCCAAAGCCGCGGGAACAGGACTGACGCTGACGGCTGCAACGCACGTCATTCACTTGTCGCGCTGGTGGAACCCGGCCGTAGAAGAACAATGCAATGACCGCGTTCACAGGATCGGTCAAGATCGCCCCGTAACCGTCCACGTTCCCATGGCAATTCACCCACAATATCGAGAGCATTCCTTTGACTGCCTGTTGCACAGCCTCATGCAACGCAAACGGCATCTGGCAAATTCAGCGCTCTGGCCGATGGGGGACACCAAAGACGACGCAGGCGAGCTGCGAAAGACGCTTGGTGAGGAAGGAAGTACCTCGACGGAGGACCCGGTTGTTGCCGCCATCAATGCAATGTATTTGAGGGATGGCAGCCTGCCTCCAAGATTTGCGGGTGATAATTCCGTTCCGTTCGAATAGCCTTGTCGCTCTGTACAACTCGGACAAGTCGACTAGACACATCACAGATAGAAGAGGCGACCTATCCAGATCATAAGGGCTGCACCTTTGGACGCGAGCGAATTGAAATCCGCCCTTTGGGAAGCGGCCAACACACTTCGCGGATCGGCGGTCGATCGCACCGACTGGAAGGGCTACATCCTGCCGCTCTTGTTTTTCAAGCGTATCTCTGACGTTTGGGACGAGGAGACGGCCGAAGCACAAGAACGCTACGGCGAGTACGATCCATCGCATTTCCCCGAAATTCATCGCTTTGACGTGCCGGAAGATTGTCACTGGAACGACGTCCGAGAAATCGCCGCGAATGTCGGCGCAGCACTTCATAAGGCGATGCAGGAGATCGAGCGCTCGAACCCTGACACGCTCTTCCGGGTCTTCGGTACTGCCGATTGGGCCAATCGGGAGAAATTCTCCGATGAACTTCTCAAGGACTTGATTGAGGGGTTTTCTGATATTCGGCTTGGCAACCAATCAGTCAGTACGGATGTTCTGGGCGATGCCTATGAGTACCTTGTCGCGAAATTCGCCGACGTCACCCGACGCAACAAGGCCGGCGAGTTCTACACACCTCGTAGCGTCGTGCGGATGATGGTTGAGGTCCTCGATCCACAGGAGGGTGAAAGCATCTATGACCCGGCCTGTGGTACTGGCGGCATGCTGCTGGGTGCAATCGAGCACGTTACGCGCAAAGGCGGTGACCCTCGGACATTCTACGGCAAGATTTACGGCCAGGAGAAGAACCTGACGACGTCCGCGATCGCACGGATGAACCTGGTCTTGCATGGGATCGAGGACTTCCAGATCGCCCGCGAAGACACCCTGCGCAGCCCGGCCTTCACAGATTCCAGCACAGGCGGAACCGCCACCTTCGACTGCGTGATCGCAAACCCTCCTTTCTCACTCAAGGAATGGGGGCGCGAGCTCTGGGAGGCTGATCCTTGGGGCCGGGCCCAATATGGCATCCCGCCGGAAAGCTACGGCGACTACGCCTTCGTTCAGCACATGATCGCATCGATGGCCGAGACCGGAAACGCTCGGATGGCAGTCGTTCTGCCGCAAGGCGCCCTGTTCAGAAAATCCGCCGAGGGCACGATCCGCCAGGCTCTGCTCGAGGATGATATGATCGAAGCGGTCATAGGTCTCGCCCCGAACCTTTTCTACGGCACGCAGCTGGCCGGTTGCGTCGTCGTTCTGCGGCGCAAGAAGCCGCCAGAGCGCAAGAACAAGGTCCTGATCATCGACGCCTCCAGCCTCTTCCGCAAAGGCCGTGCCCAGAACTTCCTCGACCAGGAGCACAGCGACCAGATCGTATCCTGGTATCGCGCCTTCGAGGATGTTGAGGATCGCGCCAAGGTCGCCACCTTCGACGAGATCAAGAAAGAAGGCTGGACGCTCAACATCTCCCGTTACGTGCTGCCGCCCTTCGGCGAGGACATTCCACCGCTCCCCGAAGCCGTCGATGCTTTCAAGACGGCCCTTGCGGATGCGCGGGCAGCCGAAGATCACCTGCGCAAGGTTCTGACCGAGGGAGGCTGGCTCTGATGTTCTTGACTTCGGATACGTTTGCCGACCGCCAGCAAAGAATTCGCTCTTTCGATAATAACGACGTCTTTATCGGCGTACTGTTGGCAACGATGGACTTTGAGTGGACGCTACGAAGAGCAATCATCGCGTTGGGATACCAGAAGAACTCGACAATTCGAAGTCAGGTTCTTGCACGTTGCTCTGGGATTGACCGCGGAGGCAGCTTCTAACAACAGAGGACGTTCGACGAAACGATTTGCGGGATGGGGTGGATGGCTCCTGCTCCACCGGCGTCGCGATGCGCCATAGTGCAGTTGTCATGAACTGCTTA
>JBBKXP010000358.1:0-4871 GCA_037969545.1 Paracoccaceae bacterium
CGCAAGCCTGACGGGGCGTTGGTCTCGCACAAGCTGTTGTCGGAAAACCCCGAACGATATCCCGATGCCGCCGTTCAGGGGATCCGCGACCTGCTGAAGCTGAAGAGCGGCGATCCAATTCCCTCCGGCACAATCGAAGCGGTAAAGATGGGTACGACCGTCGCCACAAATGCGCTGCTCGAACGCAAGGGCGAGCAGACGCTACTGCTGATCAACAAGGGCATGCGCGACCTGCTGCGGATCGGTTACCAGAACAGACCGCGCCTGTTCGATCTGCAGATCGTCCTGCCGGAATTGCTTTATACCGATGTAATCGAGGTCGAAGAACGGCTTGCGGCGGATGGCGAGATCGTCAAGCCGCTGAACGTGGAACAGGTGCGCGACGCCCTGGCGGGTGCTTATGCGGACGGATACCGATCGGTCGCCATCGCGCTGATGCATGGGTACAGGTTTCAGGATCATGAAAAGCAAATAGGCGATCTGGCACTGGACGCCGGGTTCACCCAGGTCTCGCTCAGCCACGCCGTCAGCCCGCTGATCAAGCTGGTGTCGCGCGGCGATACGGCCGTGGTCGATGCCTATCTGTCACCGATCTTGCGCCGTTATGTCGGTCAGGTCAGCGACGCGCTGGGGGCGGCGCGCGGCGGCTTTGGATCGCTGATGTTCATGCAGTCGAACGGGGGTCTGACTGACGCGTCTCTGTTCCAGGGCAAGGATGCGATTCTGTCAGGGCCTGCAGGGGGCGTCGTCGGTATGGTGCGCAGCGCCGAGGCTGCGGGTTTCGACAAGTTGATCGGGTTCGACATGGGCGGCACCTCGACTGATGTCTGCCACTACGCCGGAGAATACGAGCGGTCGTTCGAGACCGAGGTGGCGGGCGTGCGGATGCGCGCTCCGATGATGAGCATTCACACGGTGGCGGCGGGCGGTGGCTCTATCCTGACTTACGCCAACGGGCGCATGCAGGTCGGCCCGGAAAGCGCAGGTGCCAATCCCGGCCCTGCGTCATACCGGCGTGGCGGGCAGCTTGCCGTGACCGACTGCAACGTGGTCCTTGGCAAGATCCAGCCAGATGAGTTTCCACTTGTTTTCGGGCCCGATGGCAACGAAGCCCTAGATGCAGCGGCAGCGCGGGCGAAATTCGAGGAGATGGCAAAGCTCATTGCCGAGGAAACCAATGAGCAGCCCCGCAGCCCCGAAGATCTGGCCGAGGGTTTCCTGCGAATTGCGGTCGAGAACATGGCAAACGCGATCAAGAAGATTAGCGTACAGCGCGGCTATGACGTGACGACGTACACGATGAACTGCTTTGGCGGCGCCGGTGGCCAGCACGCCTGTCAGGTCGCCGATGTGCTGGGCATGCAAAGCATCTTCATTCATCCCTTTGCCGGTGTCCTGTCCGCCTTCGGCATGGGGCTGGCCGATGTGCGCGCGATCCGCGAGCATCAGTTCGCACAAACGCTGGACGATGTCACGGATGCGCAGGCAGTTCTCGACCGTCTGGATGCAGAGGCAAAATCCGAGGTTTCGGGACAGGGCATCCCGGACAGCGCGATTACCATGGTGCGAACCGCGCATATCCGACCCAAGGGGTCGCATCAGCCCCTGGGCGTTCCGTTCGGATCGCCTGAAGACATGCGCGCCGGGTTCGAGGCTGCGCATAGGCAACGCTTCGGCTTCGTACCGGAAACGGATGAACTGATCATCGATCTTCTGACCTCCGAGGCGATTGGTGGGACTGGCGAGGCTGTGACACTTCCGGAAAACACCCAGAGCACTGGTACCGAGGGTGGCTTTGCCAAGATGTATTGCCTTGGCGACTGGCGCGATGTGCCTATGGTGGACCGTACCCGCATGGCGACAGGTCAGAAGGTTCCCGGACCGGCAATTATCGTTGAGCCAACGGGCACGAACGTGGTTGAGGACGGGTGGCAGGCCGAAAGTATCGCGGGCGGAAATCTGATGTTACGCCGTATCTCGAAAATACGGCGGCAAGAAGCCATCGGCACCAGTGTCGATCCGGTCATGCTCGAGGTGTTCAATAACCTCTTCATGTCCATCGCCGAACAAATGGGCGCGACATTGGCCAACACCGCCTATTCGGTGAACATCAAAGAGCGCTACGACTTTTCCTGTGCCATCTTCGACGCAAACGGCGACCTGATCGCCAACGCGCCACATGTGCCAGTGCATTTGGGCTCGATGAGTGGAAGCGTGCGAACCGTGCTGGCCCAGAACAAAGGCAAGATACGTCCAGGCGACGTGTTCATGATGAACAACCCGTTCAACGGGGGTACTCACTTGCCGGATGTCACGGTGATCACGCCGGTCTTCGATGACGCGGGCACGAAGATCATCTTCGTTGCCGCCTCGCGCGGACACCACGCAGATATCGGTGGAAAAACGCCCGGTTCGGCTCCGCCCGACAGCCGCCATATCGACGAGGAAGGCGTGCTGATTGATAACTTCCTTCTGGTCAAGGAAGGCAAACTGCAGGAGGCCGAAACCCGTACTTTACTGGCTTCTGGTCAGTATCCCTGCCGCAACATCGACCAGAACATGGCCGATCTGGCGGCGCAAGTCGCGGCGAACGCAACCGGCGCGGGTGAATTGCATGGGATCGTGCGGCAGTTCGGACTGGAGGTGGTGCACGCCTACATGGGCCACGTCCAGGACAATGCCGAGGAAAGCGTGCGGCGGGTGCTAGACGTGCTGAAGGACTGTTCTTTCATTTACCCGATGGACAGCGGCGCGCATATCGACGTCAAAATCACTGTGGACAAAGAGGCCCGTCAGGCAACCATCGATTTCGCCGGTACCTCGGCACAAGATGAGTTTAACTACAACGCGCCCCTGTCGATCTGCCGTGCGGTTGTGCTCTACGTCTTCCGGACGTTGGTGGGCGCGGACATCCCGATGAACGAGGGCTGCATGAAGCCGCTGGATATCCGGGTGCCCGAAGGATCGATGATCAACCCAAACTATCCGGCGGCGGTGATCTCAGGCAACACCGAGGTCAGTCAGTCGATCGCCGACACTCTCTACGGCGCACTCGGCGTCATTGCTGGATCGCAAGGGACGATGAACAACTTTGTCTACGGCAACGACCGCTATCAAAACTACGAAACCATCTGTGGCGGCACTGGTGCGGGTAAGGGCTTCGATGGAGCCAGCGCGGTTCACAGCCACATGACCAATACCCGGATGACCGATCCGGAGGTTCTTGAAACCCGCTTCCCGGTCCGGGTTGAAGAATTCTCGATCCGCCGGGGCTCGGGTGGCGGCGGCGCTTTCAAGGGCGGCGACGGAATCACGCGTAGGCTGCGGTTCCTCGAGGCGATGACGGCAACCGTCCTGTCCTCGCATCGAAAAACTGCGCCGGCCGGTGCGGCGGGCGGACAGCCTGGTGCCACCGGCCTTAATCTTGTTGAGCGGATAGGCGGTTCGACACAACAGCTCGCAGGAAACGACGAGGTCGAAATGGCAGTTGGCGACATCTTTGTCATGAACACTCCGGGCGGCGGCGGCTACGGCGCCTGACAACTTGGCTTGGGGTGGCGCATCCGGTGCCACCCGCAATCTGTTGAATTACCCGCATGTAGACACTCGGCGGACAATCGGACGCCACGGCGCAGACGGTGTAAACCGTTGAAATATTCAACTAACGCTGAAAAGATCGCCTACAGGGACATTCACTTCGGGCTGTCCTCGAAGTTCATTGTGCAAGTGCTTTGCCGCAACGCGCGAAGAGCGGCTCTCTGATAGCGGCCAAATCAAGGGTCTTGCGCCGCTTGTTCGACGGGACCGTGGTTCTCCCGGTTCTTACCTTGGGTGAGCCCGCAATCGGGCTGCGAAGGGGCGCCGACATCTATGCCGCGCTCCGGTCTATGTTGGGAGAAGCGTCTTACGATATCGAGGATTTGGACTTGGAGGGCGCTGTCGCAGAGATCGAGAAGCTTGATCCAATTGCTGCTGATCAGTTTCAAAGGGGACGCGCCCTACTCGAAAGGCGAGATACGTATCGGGACAAAAAAAGAGCGCAGTATCGAGAAGGTATTTTGGCGCAGTACCGCGGTAAAATTGAAGCCTATTTGCAGACGATTGAAGAGCGGCCCCAGCGCTACGGAAGCCGACGGGGCTGGATCGGGAAGTTTTTAGAAGAGTTCGTTGTCCTTCATGGCCATCTCCCGCTCGGCAAACACCAGATCAGGGTGGAAGGTGGAGGCAGAAACTACTCCGGCGGAGACCATGATTTCGGCGACTACTTTGCCACCAAACCCAGCTGACGGATTTAGGGCACTTGGCGGAGCCCCAAGTCTTGAGTTTCACAGAGCTAGCTACTCCGACGAGTTGTCGTCGCCTACCGCTGTGCCGGAAGTGAGCCCCTCTGAGTTTTGCATTATAAACTGACCCAGCATTCTCAAGCCCTCGGCTCGCTTTTCTTTTTCTTCTTCTCTTGCCTGCGCCCTTTTTCGATGACGTTTTCGCGCCTCCTTGACTGCGGTGAACGACGCACCGGGTGCATCGATTAGTTTCATGCGGCCAAAGATGTTTTCCAAGAACGCCTTGTAAAAACTGTCCCTGTCCTCGGGTACCTCCTTTGGCAAGCCGGCATATTTCACCCACCAGTCGTCCAGCTGTGTTTGCAGTTCGCCCCGAGTTTCTTTTTGTGAGGGTGACATCCACCTTTCACTTAGCTCAGGACGAAGAGGGTTATGAGCGCTCCTAACCTCCGCGTCTGCTATGGCCTTCACTATAGAATCAAGAACTTGCAGGACTGCATCTCCATCACCAAACTGCTCCGCAAGCTCGCAGCGAAAGTACCAGCCCGCACCACTGTTCTCTGCTTTTTCCAGTGCGGCGCGCAGCCC
>JBBKXP010000359.1:0-9388 GCA_037969545.1 Paracoccaceae bacterium
ATCCCGGCCATGCCGCTTTGACCCAGTTTCACGCTGGCGAAGGGCCCGCCAAGACGGGTATGCGCAAGGTTCTTTGGGTCAAACTTGTTGTCGTCGGCTAACAGCCCCTCGGCCCAATCTTCGGCATTGTCCTGCGGGCGATAGCCCAGAAATCCGACCTTGTGATTGCTGACGGGGGCCCGACTATTGGCGCTGACTCCATAGGCAATGGTATGCCCCACAGTGGTCGTTTCGATCGACCGCATGACCAGTTGCACCAGATCGCGGTAGGACAGCCAAGTTTGCAGCGCCCGGACGTTGCGCGGTTCCGGGGTGCAGGACATGATCCGCAGGCAGACCGATTCCAACCCGCGCTTTTCCCAGTACATCCGGCCAAGATCTTCGGAAAAGCACTTGGCGAGGCCATAGAACGTATCGGGCCGATGCGGTTCGTTGGTGTCGATCCCGGCGTTGGTTTCGCACATCCCGACGGCATGGACCGACGAGGCATAGATCACCCGGCGGGCACCGTGTTGAAACGCCGACTCCCAGACGTTGTAGGCGCCGACAAAATTCGGGCCGAGCAATTCCGGGAACGGCTTTTCGTCAACCACCGCACCGAAATGCACCACAATTTCCGCGCCTTCCATCAGCGGCCCGATCTGATCCATCTCCGCGATATCGGCCTGCGTGTAGGTTTCGTTCTCGGCCAGCGTGTCGGGGGCGTCCAGAATGTCGGTCGACTGCAGTTCGCGGCAAATCTCGGCCAAGGGCGCACGCAGTTCGCGCCCCAGATTGCCCTGCGCCCCGGTCAGAACGATTTTGCCCAGCATATGGTATTCCCTCAGATGACAGCCCGTTCCAGCAGCGGGCGATTGGCCGCCACACGGTCATACCCAAGCGGCGAAAGGTCAAGGCTGCGGTATTGCCCGTAACAGACGAGTTCGGCGATTCCCCGCCCCATCGCCGGCGATTGCTGCAACCCGTGCCCGGAAAACCCGTTGCAGAACAAAAAGTTGGAGACCTCGGGGTGCGGACCGATCACCGCGTTCTGGTCCAGCGTGTTATAGGCGTAATGCCCCACCCATGCGTTGATCACCTTGACTTGTTCGAATGCGGGAACGCGGTTGGCGATTGCCGGCCAGACTTTGTCCTCCCACACGGAATGATCCATCTGGAAATCGTCGAAATCCGCCGCCGGATCGTTATCGGGCGGGCAGCCGGTCATGTAATAGCGCCCGTCGGTGCGCATGTGGACACCGACCGGGTCAATGGTCAGCGGCAGATCGCGGTCAAGGGGATGTGCTGCATCAAAGATGAAGGTATAGCGCCGTCGCGCCTCGACCGGGATATGCAGGCCGGCCATCTGCGCGGTTACATTGGCGCGCGGGCCGGATGCGTTGACGATAGTGTCGGCGCCGATCCGGGTGCCATCGGCCAGCGTCACGCCGGTCGCCTTTGGGCCGGTCATGCTGATTGCCACGACGTCGGCCTGCAGGTATTCGACTCCGCATTGCCGGGCCTTCTTGCGGAACCAGTCAAAGATGGTGCCGCCGTCGAAATAGCCCTCGTCGACTGGGTTGTGCGACCCGAGGATAATGCCGTCGAGGTTATAGAATGGCCATTTTTCGGCCATCTGGTCCGGGGTGAGGATTTGCGTGCCCGCGCCCAGACGGGATTGCAGTCGTTGATTGGCGATCAGGGCGTCGGCAAAATCCTGTGTGTCGGCGAGGTAAAGATAACCGAAGGCGTGCAGACTGATATCGGGCGCGGATGGGTCGCGCATGAACGCCTTGAAACCCTTGATAAACTCCACCCCGAACTGGCTGATCTTGATATTGACCTCGGTGCCAAACTGCTGGCGGATGCAGGAATTCGTGTGGCTGGTCGAGGCCGTCTGATAGGTCAGGTCGCGGTCCAGCACCAAGATCCGACCGTTGAAGTCGGGGTTTTGCGATAACCAGAATGCGGCGGACGATCCCATGATTGCACCGCCAATGATGATGACGTCATAAGTGCTGTGCTTGGGCATGGGAGTGGTCCTGCGCGGGTGTTCGCGCGGACGCTAGCCAAAGGTTGGCAGGAAGGAAAGACATCCCTACCCCTTGACCGCTCCCTCGCTCAGGCCGCTGACCAAATACCGTTGGGCGAATAGAAAGACGACCGTGATCGGTAGTCCTGACAGGATCGCAGCCGCCGCGAAATCGCCCCAAAGATACTTGAATTCATTCAGATAAAGGCGCGAACCGACTGCAAGCGTCATCTTGTCCTGGGATCGGATCAGGACGCTTGCAATCGGGTAGTCATTGATGAACCCGATGAAGGCCAGGACAAAGACAACAGCCATGATCGGCACGCCAAGCGGCAGAAAGATGTGGCGGAACGTTTGCCAAGGGGTCGCCCCGTCGATCGCCGCCGCCTTGTCCAGCGCGGTGTCTATAATGTCGAAATACCCCTTGATCGTCCAGATATGCAGGGTCAGGGCGGACAGGTATATCACGATCAGCGCGGTGTGGCTGTTTAGGCCCATCACCGGCGTCACCTCGCCAAGGGCATCGAAAATGGCGAATATCGCCACCAGCGCCAGCGTCGTCGGGAACATCTGGATCAGGAACAGCGCATCCAGCATTGCGCCCTTGCCCCTGATCCGGATCCGGCTGAACGCGTAGGCCGAGATCGTGGACAACACCAGCACCCCGATCCCGGCGATCAGCCCGATCTTGATCGAATTCCACATCCACAGCATGACCGGAAACGGCGGCGTCACAACGGTGCCATCGACGCGGGTATAGTCAAGCCCCAGTGCCAGCACCCAATGTTCCAGCGTCGGGTTTTCCGGGATCAGGGCGCCGGTGGAAAAATTCCCCTCGCGGAACGAGATCGACACGACCATCAGGAAAGGGAACAGGATCAGGCACAGAAAGACGATCATGAATCCGTGCGCCAGTACCTTTTTGACCAAAAGGTCGCGCGGGCGTTCAACGATCATCGGCCCGAACTTTTCGCCGCCGCCCGGCGCATCGCGACGAAATTGCCGTACGACATCGCCGCAACCACCAGAAAGATCAGCAGGGTTATCGCACCGGCCAGCCCGAATTGCTGCGATGAATCACTGAACGCCATCCGATAGGTGAAAGACGCGAGGATATCCGTCTGCCCTGCCGGAATGACCGTGCCGGGAATGTCAGGCAGACCGCGCGTCAGCAGTAAAACTAGCACCAGATTGTTGAAATTGAACGCGAAAGCGGCGATGAGCAACGGCAGGAACGGCGGCAGGATTTGCGGCAAGGTGATCGTAAAGAACACCCGCAAGGCGCTCGCCCCTTCCAGTGCCGCCGCCTTCTTGTGGTCTTCGGGCACCGCCTGCAAGAACCCCATCGCCAGCAGCATCATGTAGGGATAGCCAAGCCATGTGTTGACGATCAGGATCATCGTCCGCGCCAGCCCGGCATCGGTGAACCAGGTCGGACGCAGGCCGAACAGGGCCTGCAGGATCACGTTGATCTCGCCAAAGTTCTGGTTGAACAGGCCCCGGAACACCAGGATCGAGATGAACGCCGGCACCGCATAGGGCAGGATCAGCAGGATCCGGTAGACCGATTTGAACCGCAGATGCGGCCATTGCAGGATCACCGCCAGCGTCAGCCCCACGGCGAAGGTCAGCACGACTGACGCGGTGGCGAAGACCAGCGTCCAGACGAAAATCTGCAACAGCGGTTCGCGCACCCCAGCGGATGTGAACACCCGTTCGAAATTAGCAGTGCCGATGTTGACGCGCCAGCCGGGGGGCACTTGCACACCCTGCGGCGTTTCAAAGAACCCGATGGCCGGATTGGCGGTCAGGATCACCCCGTCGGCGGTACGTTCCAGCCGATCAGGGCCGATCAGCCGGTAATCCGGGGTCAGTTGCGCAAAAGTGCGCAGGCCCGCGTTTTTCAGCAGCACTCCATCGGGCGTTTCCAGCGTCAGGCTTTGCAGTCCGGTGCGCAGGGCGATGGCGTCGCGTGGCGACAGCAGGCCGTCAGGTGGATCCGCCGGGGCTAGCGCTGCAACTTCTTCGGCGGCGTCCAAATTTACCGGGTCCGATAACAGGCCCGAATCCGGCAACCAGATCCGATAGCTGTCTCCGTCGGTCGCGACGGCAAAGGGGGTTTCGGTACTGGCATCGACCGCGCCGCGCGCGGTCAGCACTTCGACGGTGCGTTCCTGCGTGAGCAGGTTGAAGGAGGAGTAGTTCGTGAACCCCAGATAGATCGTGTAGATCACCGGAAAGGCGATGAAAATCAGCACCGCTGCGACGCCGGGAAAGATGAACCGGGCCCCATAGAACCGCCTGACGCCGAACACGATGGCGACGCCAACAGCAAGCGCCAGCAACACCGCGCCGAATACCGGCTGCGCCAGCTGATACAGATAGAACGCGCCATAGAGCAGCCCCAGCGTCACCACACCAACCCCGACAAGACGGGGTAGAGGGCTATTGCTTTGGTCGGGCAGGTCGGCTGTGACTATCATTGCAACACTCGATGGAAACAGGGGCGGACCGCGCCGCACCCAAGCCAGTTATTCGCCGACGATCCGCTTTGCTGCGTCGTTCAAGGCATCGGCGGGTGATTGCGCCGCCGTCGTGATATTGGTCAGGGCCGGACCCATTGCCGACCAGAACGCGCCCATTTCAGGGTTAGACGGCATCGGCACTGCACTGGCCGCAACCGCCAGCATCCCCGAAACCAGCGGATCGTCCTGTGCCGAAGCCGCCGAAACATCCGCCAACGCACCCAGCGCCCCGTTGGCGTTCCAGACCGCGAGTCCCGCGTCGGTGGCCAAATAATTCTCGATCAGTTCGACGGCCAGATCGGCGTTCGGCGATGCCGCATTGATCGCCAGCGCCTGCACCCCCAGAAACGACGGTGACGGATTGCCGTTGACTGACGGGATCGGTGCCACTGCGATGTTGATCCCGGCGTCCTTGTAGCCGTTCCACGACCACGGACCATTCAGCACCATCGCCACCTCGCCCTTGGCCATCGCGCCGTCCATCACGCCGTAATCGACACCGGCGGGCAGCACGCCATCGATGAACAGCCCGGCCAGGACTTCGGCCCCGGCAATCGCGCCATCGGTGTTCACGCCAGGGTTGGCGCCGTCATACACGCCATCGACCTTCTGAAACGCATAGCCGCCGCCGGCCATCAGCATCGGCATGGTGAAATAAGTGTTGTTGTAGTCCCAGAGGATCGGAGCGACGCCACCGGCAACTTCCATTCCCTTGATATCCTCGAACGCGGCGGGCGGGGTGGCGACCAGATCGGTGTTGTAGATCAGCGTCACCGCCTCGACCGAGACGGGATAGCCCCAGACCTTGCCGCCGAACGTGACGGCGTCCATCGAAGATGGCAGTACGCCCGACACCCAAGCGGCCGAGGGATTCTGCGGCGAAATCAGCCCGCCGGCTGCCCATTCGCCGAACCGGTCATGTGCGAACAGCACGATGTCGGGGCCGTCGCCGGTGGCAGCGGATTGCTGTTATTTGGCCGGCAGATCGGGGTCGACAACCTCGACCACCACATCGATGCCCAGGTCGGCGGTGAAACCGGCAGTCGCAGCGATCAACTGGTCGCGGTCTCGGTTGGTGCCGGTCCAGATCACCAGTTTGCCATCCTCGAAAGCAAAGGCGGGCGCCGCGTTGGTCAGCAGCAGGGCGGTCACAGATAGGACTTTGGTCAGTCTGGTCATGGCGGTCTCCTCCTCAAGATTGTGAATCTGATCCGACGTCAGGCCGGCACCGATATTTTCGCTGTGCCAGGGGTCAGCCCGGTTGTCTGGTCAGTCTCAAGATACACATAGCCGCGCGCTGGCAGAGTCAATTGTTCCCCGGTCAGTGATGCGGCCTGCGGTCCGGTTGGCCGCGCCGTGCCTGTCACCGTCAGGGTCCGCGGCTGGTCCGACAGGTTGAAGACCGCTGTCAGGGCGTGGCTGGCGTGGCTGCGCCGGATCCCCAGCAGCGGCTCTGGCAAGTCAATGAATGTTGTATCGCCCAGCCGCAGCGGGTTCTGCGCCCGCCGGAACGCCAGCGCGGCGCGGTAGCTGTGCAGGACGGAATCATTGGCGGCCTCCTGCGTGGCGACGGCCCGCGCCGCCTGTTCCGGCTTGACCGGCAGCCAGGGCAATCCGGTTGAAAACCCGGCATTTGGCTCTGCGGCGTCCCAGACCATCGGTGTGCGACAGCCGTCGCGCCCTTTGTAGTCAGGCCAGAATGCGATATTTGCGGTGTCCTGGAGTTCCGCGAACAGGATGTCCGTCTGAGTCTGGCCCAGTTCCTCGCCCTGATAGATGCCCAAAGCCCCCGGAAAACTGCAAAGCAGTGCAATCGCCTGCTTGGCCACCGCATCCGGGTCACCGCCGCCATGGGTCCAGCGCGAAACATGCCGCTCGACATCGTGGTTGGAAAACGACCAGCAAGGCCAACCATCGGGCGCGACATTGAGAAACGTCTGGATGCAGTTGCGAAAATGTCCGGCCGAATGGTCGTGGCTGAGCATGGCAAAGGAATAGGCCATGTGCAGACGGTTTTGGCCGGTGGAGTATTCGCCCATGATCTCGACCTGGCGTTGACCCATCTCGCCCACCTCGCCCACCATCATCCGGGCCTCGTAGCGGTCGGTGAGAGCACGCATCCGTTCCAGAATGGCCAGATTTTCAGGCTGGGTCTTGGAATGGATATGGCGCTGCGCCTCGTAAGGATTGCCGGGAAATTCGTCCCAGTCGCTGGGCGGATTGTCCCGTAACAGTGCGTCGTGGACATAGAAATTGACAGTGTCCAGACGAAAACCGTCGACCCCGCGATCAAGCCAGAACCGCATGGCATCCAGCAGGGCATCGACAGCGGCAGGGCAGTGAAAGTTGATGTCCGGCTGCTCGGTCAGAAAATTGTGCATGTAATACTGCCGGCGGCGCGGGTCAAATTGCCATGCTGAACCACCGAAAACGGACACCCAGTTGTTGGGCGGCGTCCCATCGGCCTTTGGATCAGCCCAGACGTACCAATCGGCCTTGGAGTTATCGCGGCTGGCGCGGCTTTCGGTAAACCACGGATGCTGGTCGGACGCATGCGACAGCACCTGATCGATAATTACCTTGAGACCTAGATCATGCGCCCGCACGATCAACGCGTCAAAGGCGGCGATATCGCCATAGATCGGGCTGACCCCGGTGTAATCGCTGACGTCATAGCCCATGTCACGGTCAGGCGAAGTAAAGAACGGTGACAGCCAGATCGCATCGACACCCAGCGACGCGACATGGTCCAGCCGCCGGGTAATACCCTGCAGATCGCCCATCCCGTTGCCGTCGCTGTCCTGAAACGAGCGGGGGTAAATCTGGTAAATCACCGCATCCCGCCACCATTCACGCATCCACTCGTCCTTTGAAATGTTCCTGCTACCGATTCTTTTTGTTGTAACAACAATGCCGGGGTGCTGAAACTGCTGGTTGTGGACCCGCACTGCCACGCCCGATGCCTGACAGGAAAGTGCCGCAGATGGGACTGGACCAATCGTCGACCGCTTCCGCATTGAAGATCATCGCCCTTTTCAAAAGCTACGGCGCGGTCGACGTGCTGCGCGACATCAATATCGACATGGCCCAAGGCGAGTTTCTCGTCTTGGTCGGCCCCTCGGGCTGCGGCAAGTCCACCTTGCTGAACTGCATCGCCGGACTCGAGGAAATCAGCGGCGGCAGCCTGATAATCGGCGGCCGGGACGTCACGCAGGAACCGCCCAAGGATCGTGATATCGCGATGGTGTTCCAGTCCTATGCTTTGTATCCGACGATGACCGTCGGCGAAAACATCGGCTTTGGGATGAAAATCCGGAAAGTGCCGAAGGCCAGGATGGACGCAAGGATAAATCAGGTCGCCACCTTGCTGCAGATTGCGCACTTGCTTGATCGTCAGCCCAGCCAGTTGTCTGGCGGCCAGCGACAAAGGGTGGCGATGGGCCGCGCGCTTGTGCGCGACCCCAAGCTGTTTTTGTTCGACGAACCCCTGTCCAACCTCGACGCCAAGCTCCGAGTCGAGATGCGGGCCGAAATCAAGCGGCTGCACAAGACAACCGGCGCCAGCATCGTCTATGTCACCCACGACCAGATCGAGGCGATGACGCTGGCCAGCCGGATTGTCGTCCTGAAGGGCGGGATCATTCAACAGATCGGCACACCGCAGGAAATCTACGACGCCCCCGCAAACACTTTCGTCGCCGACTTCATGGGGTCGCCGCCAATGAACCTGATCCCGGCGACAGTGACCGGATCTGGTCTGCGGATGGGCGAGACCGAGTTGGGGATGGGCGCGGGCTGGACCGCGTCGGGACTGCCGACGCAGGTCATTCTGGGCATTCGCCCCGAACATCTGTCGCTGGCCACCGCCACGCCAGACCTGACCGTCACACCCCTGATGATCGAGAACACCGGTGCCGAATGCTACGTGACCTTCGCACTGGCTGACACAACGCTGACCGCGCGCCTGCCGGGCCGGATGGCCGAGGATACGGCGACGCACATCGGGCTTGCCGTGGCGCGCAACGCGTTTTGCTTGTTCGATGCCGAAACCCTCCTGCGGCTCGACGCATGATCATTCGATTGTGAGATCGGCAATCACCGGGTAATGATCGGTTGGCCATTCTCCCGCAAACTTTTGGCGCAACACCACTGGCGCCCCGACCGGTTCCAACGCCCCGGCGACGCCGATATGGTCGATGGCACCAAACAGGTTGATCCCGCGGTTGAAATGATAGGTCGCCCCCCGCACCGGCAGAAATCTCAAACCCGCACCGGCCAGAACGTCCTGCGTCCGCGACCCGGTGCGGGCGTTCAGATCGCCCAGCAGTACAACCTGCGCGCCCGCCGCGATCTGCGGTGCCATCCGTGACGCCACCAGTTCGGCCGACAGGCGTCGGTTCGACATGCTCTTGTATTCGAAATGGACGTTGAACACTGTCACTGCCTTGCCCGTCACCCGGTCGCTCAGTCGCGCCCATGACGCGAAGGCGGGATACGACCCGTTGAAGGTGCGGGAATAGATGACCTCGGGCGTGTCCGAGAAAAAGAACCAGCCTTGGTCGACGAGAGTCAGACGGTCACGGCGATACAGGATCGGTTGGGTGGATGGAAAGTCATGGAAATCGCCAACCGCTGCGGCGGCATAGCCGGGGTTCTGCGCCAGCAGGAAATCAAGTGTCAGATTGGCATTGGAATCGTCTCGTCCGGCAAAACTCTCCATCTCCTGAAAGCCCATGATATCGGCATCGACCGCTTTGAAAGCAAGGTCCATCGGCCCCTTGCGTCGCTCCCAATCGCCAACCGACCACGCCCCGGTCTGTTGACGCAGGTTGATGTAATGAACGTTGTAGGT
>JBBKXP010000360.1:0-5263 GCA_037969545.1 Paracoccaceae bacterium
GGGGTTTGTTCACCGGCTTTGACCTAATGTGCTGGCAGGGCGGGTCTGCACGGGCGCAGGCGGTGAACAGGGCCGATGACGCAACAAACCGACATTTCAATTCTGCGCCGCAAGACCCAAGGCGGACCGAAGCCTGCCGAGGCGGTCGGCGATCATGTGCTTTCACCCGAACGGGTGCTGCGGCTGGCGCTGGAAAGGGCGACGGATCGGGTTATCGGGCTGGCGGTCAGCGTCACCGATATTGGGCTGTCGACTGTTGGGCTCGATGGGCTGCTGGCAGCGCTTGACCCGCAGCTTTTGTTGGTCGCGGTATCTGGGCCGGATGGTCCAGCGGGGCTGGTTGCGATCGACGTGCAATCTGTCACCGCGATTGTCGAATGCCAGATAATCGGCCGTCTGGTGGCAGCGGTTGCCGCGACGCGTGGCCTTACCGGGACCGATCTGGCGCTGGTTCAGCCAGTCCTTGCGGCTTTTCTGGCCGATTTGTCTGAAGTGGCGATGGGCACCGATCTGGCCGGTTGGGCCGATGGCCTTGTCCTGTCGCTGCGAATTCCGGGACCCCGGGCGGTTGGTATGTTGCTTGCCGATGGGGCGTTTCGGCTGGCCAGAATGACGCTGGATTTCGGGGTGCCGGGTCGTTTCGGGACAGTGATACTGGCGCTGCCGCTGGTGCGCGGGCCGCGCGCGTCCGTGATGCCGGATGCGAAAACCGGCGACTGGTCGCGCCAGTTGCGACAGGCAGTGATGGCGGCTCCCGCAGAATTGATTGCGGTGCTGCACCGGATGCGTCTGCCATTGCGTGCGGTGGAGGGGTTTGCGGTCGGACAGGTCATCGCGCTGAATGGTACGACGGTCGGGTCAGTCCGGCTCGAAGGGCCGGATGGCGCGACGTTGGCACAGGCCCGGTTAGGTCAGGCGGCGGGGTTGCGCGCCGTTCGAATCGAGGGTGCCGCGGCGTTGCAGATGCGCGACAGCGGGCTGGCGATGCCGCGCGGTCAAACTGCAACGGGCGCAATCTTGGTTCCGGCGACCGTTGGGCCAGGTCGGCAAGACGCGATGCAGTCCGACGAAGTGTCTGACGAACATGATCGCGCCCTGACCGATCGGGGGTAAACTCACCACATTGTCTGATCGCGATCTGGGTTGCCGGGAAGGTCAATCAGTCCTGACCGGCAGCCAGCGCGTCCAATCGCGGCTTTAATCCGGCCAGATCGTAACCGGCCTGCGCCGTTGCGGCAATGATCGCGTCGGCATCCATCTTGCCGGCCTGGCCAAGCGACCAGACGATCGAAGACCGGGTGCCAGAGGCACAATAGGCCAGAACCGGACCAGTCGCGGCAGCGGCCGCGTCGTTCTGGACCTGCACCATGTCCATGTTGAGGGTCTGGTGAGTGACCGGGTTGACGACGAATGTCAGCCCCGCCGCCTTGGCCGCAGCACCGATGTCGGCGGCGTGCAGGCCTGGCGGCACTTCGCCGTCCGGCCGGTTGCAGATGATTGTCGTGAACCCGGCGGCCTTGATCGCGGCAATATCCTCGGCTGTGATCTGCGGGGCCACAGCGTAGGTCGGAGTGATCTGGCGAATGTCCATGATCGCCCTGTTAGACCACGGCCGGATCGCTGTCGAGCCGCCGGCGAAGTAGCGGTGCGGCCACCATCCCGGCCAGCATTGCGACAAGGAACACCAGACCGCCCCAACCGCCGTAAGTCAGTGAGGCGATGGCCGGCCCGGGACAAAGTCCTGCAAGCCCCCAGCCAAAGCCGAACAGGACCGACCCGATCACCAGATTACGGTCGATCACGGGGTCGGGTCGTGTCGGAAACCGCCCGCCTAAAATCGGCGCGCGGCCACGGGTCAGTTGCCAGGCGAGGGCCATGGGAACGATCGCGCCGCCCATGACAAAGGCCAGCGTCGGGTCCCAGTCGCCGAACAAATCCAGCCAACCCTGCACTTTGCGGGTGTCGGTCATGCCCGACAGCAGTAGCCCGGTGCCGAAAAGTCCGCCCGCGCTGGCAGCAAAAAGATTGCGCATCAGGCGATCCCCCAGATGTGTTTGAAGACGATCACGGAGAACCCGCCAGCTCCGATGTAAATGACCGTCGCCAGGATGCCGCGCAGCGACAGCCGCGAAATTCCGCAGACACCGTGCCCGGAGGTACAGCCGTTGGCGAGCCGGGTGCCGATGCCCACCAGGAGCCCGCCGGCGATGATCACCGCCAGATTGCCGGTCAGCCAAGTCTGCGCGCCACCCATCAAAAGCGCAAGAATGGCCGGCACGCCAATCAAACCGGCGATGAACCACAGCCGCTCGGTCGCCTGCGATCGGGCAGAACCGTCAACCAACCCGCCGACAATGCCGGAGGCACCCATGATCCGACCGTTCACCAAAAGGAACATTGCTGCGGCGCAGCCGATCAGGCCGCCACCGGCGAGAGCCCATATCCAATCAGACGGCATACTATACTCCTGCAAAAATAATGGGTTGAGACCCATTTTTCATGTGAATGTCGGGGCTTTTCGGGTGACGGTCCGTCCGCCGCTACTCGATGTTGATCGGGGTCTTGAGGTAGCGGGTGCCGTCATCCTCGGGTTCGGGCATGCGGCCGCCACGCATGTTGACCTGCAGCGAGGGCAGGATGAGGCGCGGCATCCCAAGCGTTTTGTCACGGGCCTGTCGCATGGCGACAAATTCTTCCAGCGGGCGGCCAGCGCCGATATGGACATTCAGCGCCTTTTGTTCGCCAACAGTCGTTTCCCAGGCAAAATCATCGCGCCTCGGTGCCTTGTAGTCGTGCCCGACAAAGACCCGGGTCGCGTCGGGCAAGGCAAGGATCTTCTGGATCGAGTTGAACAGGTCATTGGCCGATCCGCCGGGAAAATCGCAGCGGGCGGTGCCGAAATCGGGCATGAACAACGTGTCACCGACAAAGGCCGCATCGCCAATGACATAAGTCAGGCAGGCAGGCGTGTGCCCCGGCGTGTGCAGCACATCGGCGCGCATCTGGCCAATGTGAAAACTGTCGCCCTGCTTGAACAACGCGTCAAACTGCGAACCGTCGCGCTGAAATCGCGTGCCTTCGTTGAACACCTTGCCAAAGGTGTCCTGCACCACCGTTATCCGGTCCCCGATGCCGATCTTGCCGCCAAGCCGTTCCTGAATGTAGGGGGCCGCCGACAGGTGATCGGCATGGACGTGGGTTTCAAGGATCCATTCGACTTTGAGACTTTCAGCCTCAATCATGCTGATGATCTTGTCGGCCGAGGCGGTATCGGTCCGCCCCGCTGCCTGGTCGAAATCCAGCACCGAATCGATCACCGCGCAGGCGGTGCCTTGCGGGTCGCGTACGACATAGGACACGGTGTTCGTCGCATCGTCGAAAAAGGCCGTGACGGTTGGGGTCATGGGACGGACTCCACTTTTTATCCAGTTCCCAGTTTATCTGACCGCCAAAACATTTCAAGGTTGAAATGTGTCATGCGGCGGGCTAGGCACAGGCATGGAAAAGTTCGTCATGCGCGAAATGACCGACATGGCCAAGGCTGCCGATGCTGCGGCGGATGTGTTGCGGGTGCTTTCCAATCCGGGACGGTTGCGCATCCTTTGCGTCCTTGTAACGGGCGAAAAATCGGTAAGCGCGCTGGAACAGTCGCTGGGGGCGACGCAATCCTATGTTTCGGGCCAGCTTGCCCGGCTCAGATCCGAAGGGTTGGTCAGCGCCAGCCGCGACGGGCGCATTATCCGCTATCGCATCGCAGATCCGAGGATCGCGCCGATACTAGTCCGATTGGCCGAAGTTTTCTGTCCGGATCCTGACTGATTGCTCTGCAGCAAGAGGCCGAATTTGTCTTTCTGGGTAAGGGCAAGTGGCGGTATCTGGCCGATCCCGACCGTTCCCGGGTCAAGGTCATGCGGTTGATACGTTGCCCTGATATGTCCAGATCATGACCAACCGCGATCATGAAAAAGGGGGATACCAGATGACAATTCATGCTGACACCCGAACAATCGACGGACTTGTCGCCGCGATTCAGGAACGGCCCGATGCCTGCCAGACATTGCAATCGCAGTTGCACCGCAAGCTGAAAGACATTCGCGCGGCGGGTGGCCCGTTGCCGAACCGGTACGTCGCACTCGAACGCCAGTTGAACGACGACGCGATTGAATCGCGTTTCGACAATATGCCGGTCTGAGCCCGACGCAGTGATGATGCCCTTGCGCAAAACGCGCTGACACGCCCTAATGCAATCCATGCAGGATGGGTCGATGTCAGAGACAGTTGGGTTGCGGATCAGGGATGGGGTGGCGATCGTCACCCTGAACAATCCGCCCTTGAACACGCTGACACCTGCCGTGATGTCGGACTTGCAGGGTGTTTTTGCGCGGATCGCTGACTTGGCCGACATCACCGCCGTCGTGGTCACGGCCGAAGGTCCGATGTTTTCGGCGGGGGTCGATATTCGTGGGTTGGGCAAGGTGGCGCCGACCCCGGCACTTGCTGACTTGTGCGATCAGATTGATGCTTGTGCGCGTCCGGTCGTGGTCGTGTTGCAGGGTGCTGCCTTGGGTGGCGGGGCGGAACTGGCGCTGGCAGGTCACTATCGTCTGGCCGTGGCCGATGCCGAGATTGGCTTTCCAGAAGTGACGTTGGGACTTGTTCCCGGGGCCGGGGGAACCCAGCGCCTGCCGCGTCTGGTTGGGCCCAAAGCGGCTTTGGCGCTGTTACTGGGGGGGCGGCCGATTTCTGCGGCGGCGGCCCAGAGACTTGGCCTGATCGACGGTATTGTCGACGGCGATCTACTGGCGGCCTCTGTCGGTTATGCCCGAATGCTGGTTGCACGTGAAGCGGGACCGCGCCCGACCCGAAACCGGCGTGACCGGCTGGCAGATGGTTCGGCTTATCAGGCTGTTGTCGCAAGTCATCAGGCAGACCTGAAAGCGTCACGACTGAATGCGCCAAAGCGGATCGTCGATTGTATCGAGGCGGCGCTTTTGCTGCCTTTTGCTGCTGGTGTCGCCTATGAAGCTGCGGCGTTCCGCGATTGTCTGGCGCATCCGCAATCGTTGGCGTTGCGGCACCTGTTCATTGCCGAACGCGAGGTCGCACCGGGATTGCTGACGCGGGGCAAGACTGGCTTTACGCTGACGCCAGCCGGGCAATCGGCCTTGGATCGACTGCAGTCGGCTGCGCGGCAGGCGGGAATTGCCTTGGTCGCCAATGGCGCCACGCAGGCCCGGGTCGACGATGCGCTGCTGGTTCTGGG
>JBBKXP010000361.1:0-2824 GCA_037969545.1 Paracoccaceae bacterium
CCGAACCGTCCCGCGCAGCCACTCCTGATCCAAGCCGATCGCGTTCAAAATCGGGCTCCCAAGCCCCCTGCCGGATGAACAAGCCGACCCCGCAGTACAGCAGATCCCGCGAGCGTCGAGATTGATCAAAATCGATTCGCCTTCCGTGCGATAGAAGCTAAGGCTGGCGATGTGCGGCGCCCCGTTCGGCTGACCGTTCACTTTCACGTCCCTAACTTGAGACATCACACCATCGACCAGTCTGGTACGTAAGTCTCGCATCCTCGCCGACTCCGACGCGCCTTCCAAACGGATAATCTCGGCAGCCATCCCCATGCCCACGATCAACGGCACGTTGTGCGTCCCCGCACGCCGCTGCGACTCATGCGTCCCGCCGCACATAAACGGCTTCAACGGAGTTCCGCCCTTCGCCCAAAGGACACCGATGCCCTTCGGAGCATGAAACTTGTGCCCCGACAGCGTTGCATAGTTAATCGGACGGTTACTTAAGTTCAGCTCCGTCTTCCCGACGCCTTGCGTAACGTCACTATGAAAATGGGCCCCCGCCTCGTGCGCCATAGCGCCGAGTTTATCGACGTCTTGCACCGAGCCGATTTCGTTGTTGACGCTCATGATGCAGACAAGCTCCGGCTTGACGCGCGCGAGAGCTTCGGCGTACGCGTCCTCTCGTATCGTTCCTTCCTCGTCAACCGGAATCGCCTCAGACCGATCCGTCCCTTCCGCGACATTGCGCACCGACGGGTGCTCAATCGCAGAGTGCAGCATCCGTCCGCTAAACGTGCCTAGAACTGTATTGTTAGCTTCCGTGGCGCACGAGGTGAAGATCACCTCCGAAGGGTCTTCGGCGCCCAGCAGTTCCGCAACCTGCTCTCGCGATCGCTCGACCGCAGCCCGCGCCCCTTGCGCCAAGCTGTGCAGCGCACTCGGATTCGAATAATTCTCACAGAAGAAGGGAAGCATCGCCTCCAAAACACGAGGGTCGACCTTCGTCGACGCCGCATTGTCAAAGTACGCTATCGGCATTCGTAGTCACCTCCGACATGGTGCAGCGCACAGTCGCTGAACCCCAACGGTCCGCAACTCAAACAAAGATCCTCAGGGTCCGCCAGGCCGCACTTGCCCGCGGCTGTAATAAAATTATCCAGCGCTGACAGGAAGTGCGCACGCTCTTCAACAGTCATCGCCGCCATGATGTCGGCGATCCGCTTGCCCCGCTCCTCGCGAACCTGCTCCACAAGCTTTTCGCCCGGAGGCGTCAGGATCAGCCGAACGATCCTCTTGTCCGCCTGCATCCCCTTCTTCTTCACCATCCCCTTTCGCGTCAGCCTCGAAACCATGTTCGTGGTGCTGGGATAGCTGATCCGAAGGCCGTGGGCCAAATCGCCCACAGAGGTGTAAGGATGCCCCTGAACGTACCGCAGCGCCTCGTACTGTGCGTAGGTCACTTGAGCTGACGTAAGCGCTTCCACGATTCTTTCACTAAGAGAGAAACGGATTAACTGCGCGAATACGTCGCTGAGAACGCTCGCTTTGGAAGGGCTCTCGAGCACCATAGGTTCAGTTTATCATACATGGTGCCACGTGCCAGAATCAAAACTGACACATGTCTAACCCCGAAGCGCCGGTAGCGTGCCCATATTGCCACGAGCGGTTGCAGATCACCTTCGGTAACTGTCCTCGGTGCGGCCAACTCATCCGCCCGCAGCCTCCGAAGGACTACTTCATCGAAAGCATCCTCGCAATGGGGCTCTGTTGCGTCCCAATTGGAATCGCAGCCCTGTTTCAAGCGATCAAGGTAGATCAGCATTACCAACGAGGCGACCTGGTGGCAGCCAAAGCGGCGTCCGATCAAGCCCGAACCTACGTCATCTGGACGGTAGCAGCTGGTGTCGTGTCAGCAGTGATTGTTGCCATTTGGTTCTTCATGATGATCCTTAACGAGCAGGAACCAGAGCCCGATCCCGAGTTCACCACGACACAGCGGCTGCTAACCAAGCGCGAGATCTCTCTATAATTTCTTAATGGAAACGTTGTGTCCGCGCTGCAATAGGTCGAACCCTGATGGTGCCCGTTTTTGTCAGGGATGCGGCTTCGAAATGGCGGCGCCGCCCCCAAACTTCGGCGGCCCTACCTACGCTAGCCCGCACATGCCGATCAAGAACTACCTGGTCGAGTCAATCATCGTGACCACGATTTGCTGCCTACCGCTCGGAATCGTTGCGCTTCTACACTCGGTCAGGGTGGATAACGACATCGCCAGGGGCGATTACGCCGCTGCCCAGCGCGCGGCTGATCTCGCCAAGAAGTACTCCATCTGGGGCGCAGTCTGCTACTTCATCATGGTTGGGGTGGTGATCATCGTCGCGATTCTTATGGTGGTACTGACCGACCCGATGCCCCAACACGAAGATATGCCTGTTCCTCCAAGCGTTCGGGACCTCCAAAAAGTGCAAGGATTCCGCGATTTCGAGCCGAACCTATAGGAATGGCTCAACAACAGCAGTGTCCCAGGTGTGGGGCACTCCTCGCTTCCGAGGTTCGGTTTTGCACCCGATGTGGCGTCGATATCTACGCGGCGAAAGCCGGCGCCCCAGGGGCTGGTCCCACGGGCAGCCCCTACGAAAGGCCGTCCAATGAGAACTTCGCCCGTCCCGGCGGCGGGATAACCCCGCCCAAGAACTATCTCATCGAGGCGATCATATCAACGGTCTGTTGCTGCCTCCCGTTCGGGATTGCTGCAATCGTCTTTGCATCAAAGGTCGATCGCCTCGCATATCAGGGTGACCATGCAGGCGCAATCGAATCCGCAAACAAGGCGAAGATG
>JBBKXP010000362.1:0-4123 GCA_037969545.1 Paracoccaceae bacterium
GTCTGGCACATCGCCGAAAACGGTCAGACCAAGGGGCCGTTCGGGCGTGGGCATCTGGGCCGGATGGTGGCCGAGGGCGGGTTAACCCGCGATACGCTGGTCTGGGCGCAGGGGCAGGACGGTTGGGTCAAGGCCGTTGATGTCGCCGATTTGGCGACCCTGTTCACCGTTGCGCCGCCACCGCCGCCCGCCGGATGAACCGATGGCAGGAGCGACCGAACCGACTGCACGAAACTATACTTCGGCCGGCAGCGTGTGTTCGTCATGACGATAATGCATCATTACCGGGCCTTGCCCCGGTTGCTCAGCGGCGCACTGGCCCGTCTGTTGCCGCACCGGCGGACCTCGGTCAAGGTCATGCACGCCGTGATGATCCCGTTGACGTTCTGGTTCATGATCGCGACGCCAGATTTCGTGCGCAGCGTCTTTGGGCCGCGCGGGGCGGCGATCAATTCCGATATCGCGCTGATCTTTGTGGCACTGGCCCTGATCTGGACCATCGACTTTTTCGTGCGCGGCCTTGTCGGCCGGCCCGGGCCCAAGCTGCCGCCAAGGGCCAAACGGTTTCACCAGATCCTTCACAGGACAATCCTGATCGGTCTGTTTCTGGTGCCGGTCGGTGGATTTCTTCTCGGACTTACGTCGATGGTGCTACTCAAGGCCGGGGGATGGTTGCCCATCGCGCCGCCGCTGGGCCTGAAACAGGCCAATGTGATCATCGGCAAGCTGCATCTGATCGAGTTCTACACGCTTGGCGCGATCATTGCAGTACATGCGGCGTTCCACATCTGGCGGCATGTCAAACTGCGAGACAATGCGCTGCGAATCATGGCGCCAAGGGTTCTGCACCGGTATCTTTGAGCGCATGAGCGAACCCGACCTGCCCGCCGCCGCTGCGCCAGCGCACGAACAGCATTTTCCCTGCGATACCTGCGGGTCGGACCTGCGTTTCGATCCTGCGACGCAGCACCTAGTTTGCGATCATTGCGGCAATACCCAAAGCCTCGGCGCGACCGCCACGGCGCCTTCGGGCCTGCGCGAACTGGATTTCCGTGCTGCGGTGGCCGACCAGTTGCCCGCCGCCGAAATTGCCGAAACGCGGGTCGTGACCTGTCCGAACTGTGGTGCAACCACCGAATTCGACGCCGCGATCCACGCCGCCGAATGTCCGTTCTGCGCCACCCCTGTGGTGACGGACACCGGAGTGCAACGGCAGATAAAGCCGCGTGGTGTCCTGCCCTTTGGTCTGGATGAAAGGGCGGCGCACGGCGCGCTGACCGACTGGCTGGGCCGTCTTTGGTTTGCGCCGAACGGGGTGCAGGACTATGCCCGCAAGGGCCGCGCGATGTCGGGCATCTACGTGCCCTACTGGACCTTCGACGCGGATACGAATAGCGCCTATTCCGGGGCGCGCGGCACGCATTACTACGAAACCCGCACCGTCACCCGCAATGGCAAGACCGAGCAGGTCCGGGTGCAGAAAACCCGCTGGTCAAGGGCGTCGGGGCGGGTCGCGCGGTTCTTCGACGACGTGCTGGTGCTGGGGTCGCGCAGCCTGCCCAAGAAATACACCGACGCACTGGAACCTTGGGATCTTTCGGCGATGCAGCCGTATCGTGACGCCTATCTTGCCGGTTTTCGGGCTGAAGGCTATCAGGTCGAACTGCAGGACGCCTTTACCGAGGCGCGTGGCTATATGGACGCGATGATCCTGCGCGATGTGCGGTTCGACATCGGCGGCGACGACCAGCGGGTCGACGATGTCAAGACCGACATCGGGACACTGACCTTCAAGCATGTTCTGCTGCCGGTCTGGCTGGCGGCCTACAAATACCGGGGCCGGACGTTTCGCTTTGTGGTCAATGGCCGCACTGGCAGGGTGCAGGGCGAGCGGCCGTATTCAGCGTGGAAAATCGGCTTTGCGGTAGCGATCGGCCTGATCCTTGCGGCGATTGCTGGATATGTTATCGCCATCAATCAGTAACAAAGGAATCCGGTGATGATCCTGTCGTGTGGCGAAGCCCTGATCGACATGCTGCCGCGCAAATCGGTAGCGGACGAAGATGCCTTTGCCCCATATGCAGGTGGCGCGGTTTTCAACACGGCTATCGCGCTGGGGCGGCTCGGTGTGCCTGCGGGGTTTTTCTCGGGGATCAGTTCTGATTTTCTGGGGCAGCTGTTGCTGGACAGCCTGAGCGCCAGTGGCGTCGACCATTCTGCCGTCGCCCTGTCGGATCGGCCCTGTACCGTCGCTTTCGTCAAGCTCGTGAACGGCCAGGCGACCTATGCGTTCTATGACGAAAATACGGCCGGGCGGATGATTTCGATCGCCGATTTGCCCGCCACGCGCGCAGATGCCCTGTTCTTTGGCGGCATCTCCCTGATGGTCGAACCCTCTGGCGCGACCTACGAGGCCTTGATGGCCCGCGAGGCGCCGCGTGCGGTGACGATGATCGACCCCAATATCCGCCCTTCGTTCATCCGCGACCCCCGCGCCTATCGTGCCCGGATTGACCGGATGCTGCGGCTGGCGGATATCGTCAAACTGTCGGACGAAGACCTGCATTGGCTGATGGGCCCCGGCGGGATCCCGGATCTGGCACGCAAGATCCTGACGCTTGGCCCGCGTCTGGTCTGCATCACCGAAGGCGTCAAGGGGGCAACCGGGTTCACCAATGCCGACAACGTCTTCGTCGCCGCGACCCCTGTGACCGTGGCCGATACGGTTGGCGCCGGCGACACGTTCAACGCCGGGGTGCTGGCGGCACTGTTTCAGCGGGGCGTGCTGGACAAGGAAAAGGTGGCGACACTTGATGCAGCCGCGGTGCACGATGCCTTGACCCTTGGCGTGCGGGCGGCGGCGGTGACGGTCAGCCGGGCCGGGGCAAACCCGCCCTGGGCCGATGAATTGTGAGGGCACTGATCCAGCGGGTTTCGCAGGCCGCTGTCCATGTCGACGGGGCCGAAATCGGGGCGATCGGGCCGGGGCTGCTGATTCTCGTCTGCGCCATGGCGGGTGACGACGATGCGATGCCGGCGGCGCTGGCGGCCAAGATCGCCAAGCTGCGGATATTCAAGGATGACGCGGGCAAGATGAACCTGTCGCTGGCCGATACCGGCGGCGCGGCGCTCGTCGTCAGCCAGTTCACGCTGGCGGCCGATACGTCACGGGGAAACCGCCCTGGGTTTTCGCAGTCGGCGCCCCCGGATGCCGGGGCGCGGCACTATGCGGCGTTCAAGACCGAAGTTGCGGCATTGGGTATTCCTGTGGCGAGCGGTCGGTTCGGGGCGGACATGCAGGTATCGCTGGTCAATGACGGGCCCGTCACGATCTGGCTCGAAATCTGACCTGTCCGGCAGATAGGCCGCCGCAGCATCATTTCCGCAGTGCAGTTCCGACAACGCTTAACCCGAAGAACCCTGCCGCCGTGCAGACGATCGTGGGCCCGACCGGGGTATTCAGCAGATAGGCCAACCGCAGACCGCCCAATGCCGCCAGTGCTGCCAATCCTGCCGAGAATGCCGCCATGCGTTCGGGCGTTCGGGCCAGTCCCCGCGCCGTTGCCGCCGGAATGATCAGCAAGGCGGTGATCAGCAAGGCCCCGACCACCTTGATCGCTACCGCCACCACCGCTGCCAGAAGCAGGGTCAGGATCAGTTGCTCGCGGCGCGGGTCGATGCCCGCCGCGTGGGCCAGATCGGGCGAAAGGGTCGTCGTCAACAGGGCCGACCAGCGCCACCACAAGACGCCCGCCACAAGTGCCGCACCGCCCCAGATCACCGCCAGATCGCCGCGCGTCACGGTCAAGACGTCACCAAACAGATAGGCGTCGAGGTCCACCCGCGCACCCGGGATCAGCGACACCGCGACCAGCCCCGCCGCCAGTCCGGTATGGGCCAGCACGCCCAGCGATGTGTTCACCTCGCGCCCCTGCCCCTCCAACACGAACAGGATCACGCCCATTGCCAGCGCCACCGCCGCGACCCCGGCAAAGACCGAGATCGAAAATACCAACGACAGCGCCACGCCCAAGATCGCCGCATGGGCCGTCGCGTCGCCGAAATAGGCCATCCGCCGCCAGACCACGAAACAGCCCAGAAGGCCCGCCACCAAGGCAGTGCC
>JBBKXP010000363.1:0-5877 GCA_037969545.1 Paracoccaceae bacterium
ATGACGGGGCGACCCGCGCCGCCCTGCTGGCCGACCCTGACGCCGCCATCGCCGCCATGCTGACCGGCATTGGGTCGCTGTCCTACGGCGAACTGGCCGGGCAGCGGATGAAGCTGGGCGTCCTGCTGCACGACCCCGAAGAAGAACACGACTGCTTTTCAGACAACACGCACCAAAGCCATTATGACGACGCCCTTGGCGTGCAAAACGTCTGGCTGGGCCAATACACCGCAGTCGATACAACCTGGATCAGTGGCCCCTCATTGGCTGATCTGGTCGCCGCCGCCGACCCCAATACCGCCGCGCAACTGACCGCGGATATCGACGCGACCCTTGCCGATCTGGACGCGATCCGCACCACTGTCGCGGCTGGCGTGGCCTACGACATGATGCTGGCGGTCGACAACCCGGATGGCAACGCCCTGATCCTGACCGCTGTCGATGCGTTGGTGACCCAGACCCGTTCGATCGAGCGGGCCGTCGCGGCTCTGCAACTGGCCGACATCGCGCTTGAAGGCTCCGACAGCCTTGATGCGCCGACCGCGGTGTTCCAGTAGTCAGAGATGCGGATGCCCCTGCACCATACAATCGGTTTGTGCGGTGCGCTTGGGTTTGCCGTGCTGGCCCTGTCTGGGCAATCGGCGCCTGCCGATCTGACAATCGCGCATCTGTCGGTGACACCCCGCACCCCGGACGAGGCGGCGCGAGTCGCCGCCGTCACCGCCCCGACGACTGATTTCAGCGCACCCGAACCGATTGAAACTAACCCGGGCGGCGGCGCGTCGGTGCGCCCGCGCGACAACGCCGATGCCTTTTCGCAACCCTCGGGCAACATCAGTTTTGAACGCGAGCTGGATTTCAAGGTCGGCGACGGGCTGTTCCGCAAGATCTGGGTCGCCGCCCCCGCCTCGACGCTGGTGTCCGATGGGCTGGGGCCGCTGTTCAACGCCCGCTCTTGCCAGTCCTGCCACATCAAGGACGGTCGCGGGCATCCACCGCTGCCGGGCGAAAGCGCCGTGTCGATGTTTCTGCGCGTGTCCGTTCCCGCGCCGTCGGACGCGCCGATCTCGCAGATCGAACAGTATCTGGCCGATCACGGCGACAGCGAGCCGCGCACCGCGTCGCATCCAGTTTACGGTGGCCAGCTGCAGGATTTCAGCACCGCCGGTGTGCCCGCTGAATACCGCTTGCAGATCGACTACGCCGAACAGGCGGTGCCGCTGTCCGGCGATGAAACCGCCAGCCTGCGCATGCCGACCTACACCGCCGCCGACCTTGGCTATGGCCCCTTGGGCGACGACGCCATGCTGTCGCCCCGCGTCGCCCCGCCGATGATCGGGCTGGGGCTGATCGAGGCGATACCGGCGGCGGACATACTGGCCCGCGCCGACCCGACCGACGCGGATGGCGACGGCATATCGGGCAGGGCCCAGATCGTCTGGTCGCGCCAGTTCGACCGCCCGATGCTGGGTCGCTTCGGGCTCAAGGCCGGGGCGCCCAGCATCCGCGAACAATCCGCCGCCGCCTTTGCCGGCGACATCGGCATTTCCTCGCCCCTGTTTCCCGATCCGGCGGGCGACTGCACTGCCCGGGAACCGGCCTGCATCGCCGCCCCGAACGGCGACAGCGGGACCGCCGACATGACCGAAATCGGCAGTGACGCCCTTGACCTTGTCACCTTCTACGCCCGCAATCTGGCAGTCCCGGAACGCCGCGACGTCGACTTCCCGCAGGTGCTGCGCGGCAAGCAGGTGTTCTATGACACTGGCTGCACCGCCTGCCACACGCCGAAATTCGTCACCGAACGGCTGACCGACCAGCCCGAACAATCCTTTCAACTGATCTGGCCCTACAGCGACCTGCTGCTGCACGACATGGGCGCGGGGCTTGCCGACAACCGCCCCGAAAGCAGCGCAACCGGGCAGGAATGGCGCACCGCGCCGCTCTGGGGGATCGGCCTGAGTGCGCAGGTCAGCGGCCATGCGACGTTTTTACACGACGGTCGGGCGCGATCCCTGCTCGAAGCTGTGCTATGGCATGGCGGCGAGGCGCAGGTGCAACGCGACGCGGTGGTCGCCATGCCCCCGACCGATCGCGCCGCCCTGATCGCCTTTCTGGAGAGCCTGTGAGACATACATTGACCCTGATCGCCTGTCTGGCCCTGTCGCCAGCCGCCGCCGATGTCGCCAAGGTCATCGACAGTCAAATCCTGCCCGGTTACGTCGCCTTTGCCGCCAGCACGGCGACCCTGCGCAACACCGCCGCCGCCGACTGCGATACGACAGAGGTGCGCCCTGCGTGGAATGCCGCGTTCGACGACTGGATGACGGTCAGCCATTTCCGGTTCGGCCCCGTAGAACAGGACGGACGGGCGCAGACCATCGCGTTCTGGCCTGACGAACGCGGTGCCACGCCCAAGGCGCTGGCAGCCCTGATCGCGACACCACTGCCCGCCGACATGGCGCAGGTGTCGATCGCGGCGCGGGGCCTGTTCGGGCTCGAGTTCCTGCTTTACGATCCGCAGTTCGACACCGCCGACGCCGCAAACTGCGATGTGCTGCGCGCACTGTCTGTCGATCTCGCCAGCATCGCTGCCGCCATCGCAGCCGACTGGCAAAACGGTTATGCAAAGACTATGCGTGATGCCGGGGCGGCGGGAAACGCCACTTATCTTGCCCCGCGCGAGGCAGTTCAGGCGATATATACCGCCACCGTCAACGGCTTTGAAGTCACCGCCGACGATCGCCTGCAACGCCCGATGGGCACATTCGAGCGGCCCCGCCCGACTCGCGCCGAGGCCTGGCGATCCGCCCGGTCGCAGCGCAACGTGCAATTGTCACTGGCCGCCCTGCACCAGACCGCCACCGCACTTGCCGACACGCCGATCCCCTTGACCGATGCGGCGCTGAACCGGGCCGCCCATCTGGCCGAAACCCTGGACGATCCCGATTTTGCGGGGGTGGCGGACCCGCAAGGGCGGCTCAAGCTGGAAATACTCGAACAGGCGGTGCGGGCGGCAGAAGATGCCGTCGTTGCCGAACTTGGCCCGCTGCTGAACATCGATGCCGGGTTCGGCGTTGGCGACGGAGATTAGAAGATGCCGACCCGTCGCCACTTTTTGGCCGCCGCCCTGTCAGCCGGGGCGATTCCGACCCTGACATGGGCCGACGCAGGCAGCCCCGACTATCTGGCCGCCGCCCGGTTGCCCGACGACACCTATGCCCTGTCCGGGCTGACCCGCAGCGGGATCGAGACGTTTTCCATCCCGCTGCCCGCCCGTGGCCACGCCGCCGCAGCGCACCCCCTGCGCCCCGAAGCCGTGGCCTTTGCCCGCCGTCCCGGCACCTTCGGACTGGTCATCGACTGCGCCCTTGGGCGGGTGACGCACCGCATTACCGCCCCCGCCAACCACCATTTCAGCGGTCACGGCACGTTTTCGCGCGATGCCCAGACCCTGTTCACCGGCGAGATCGACAATGTCACCGGTCAGGGACAGATCGGCCGCTGGCAGACCGCGAGCTATCGGCGCATCGGGGTCTTTGGCTCTGGCGGGATCGGCCCGCATGAAATTCTGCGACTGCCAGGCACCGACACGCTGGTCGTCGCCAATGGCGGCATCATCACCGCACTGGACGACGAGCGCAGCAAGCTCAACATTGCCACGATGGCACCCAACCTGACCTATCTTGACGCCGGTGGCACCGTGATCGACCAGATTTCGCTGGCCCCCGACCTGCACCAGAACTCGATCCGGCATCTGGCGGCGCTGGACGACGGGACAGTCGCCTTTGCGATGCAATGGGAAGGCGAGGCGGGCCTGGTCCCACCGCTGCTGGGTCTGAACCGGATCGGCGAGCCGGTGGTTCTGTGCGATGTCCCGGCCGCAGTGGCATCGCAACTGCAGGGCTACGCCGGCAGCGTCGCGTTCAGTGGCGACGGACGATCCGTAGCGATCACCTGCCCGCACGGCGGCCTGCTGGCGCGGTTTACCTGCGACGGCGCGTTCATCGACACGCTGGCGCGGACCGAAGTTTGCGGCATCGGCCCCGGCACGACAGGGTTCGTTACCACCGATGGCTTGGGTGGGATGCTGGCAATCGGGGCAGGAGTGCGTCCGCTGGCCAGTTTTGGCAAAAGCTGGGACAACCATTTAATCCCATTGTCGGGCTTGGTCTGAACCCTGCAACGGATAGGCCGGACGGAAACGATGAGGGACGCTGCCCCTCAAACACCCCGGAGTATTTTTGGCCGAAAGAAGGGGGAAAGGCTTTGGATTGGTCGGGCAGAGAGGATTCGAACCTCCGACCCCCTGCTCCCGAAGCAGGTGCGCTACCAGGCTGCGCTACTGCCCGACCCTGGGCGCGGCGTAAACCGAGACGCCCGCCTTGGCAAGCGGCATTTAGCCCCGCCCCGGCAAGCCACGCATCCGCATCACCAGCCCGGTGCGCAAGGACGTTCCGGTTTCCGGGCGGCTGCGGGTTTCCAGAACCGGCGTGTTCTTGGAATTGCCGCTGCGCCCCTCGCGCAGCACGATGTAAAGGCCGCTGGCGATGATGATGCCGGCACCGATCGCGGTGTTCTGATCCACCGACTCGTCGAAAAAGAGATAGCCGTAGAAACTGGCCCAGATGATCTGCGAATACTGCATCGGGGCGACAATCACCGCCTCGCCGGTCTTGTAGGCGGCGATGATGATGATTCCGCCGAGCGACCCCAGCACCGCCAGCACCGTGATCAGTCCGATGTGTTCGATCGGCATCGGCAGATAGACGAAGGGCAGCAAGCATCCCATGACGACAAAGTTGGCAACCATCGGATAGAGCAGCAGGACCACCGGCCGTTCATCCGGCCCGATCTTGCGCACGATGACCGACGCGAAAGAGCCGCCGAACGCCCCGATCAGCGCCGCCAGATGGCCGAAAGACAACTGGGTCTGCCCCGGTCGCAGCACCACCAGCACGCCGACCAGCCCGACCAGCACCGCCAGCCCGCGCCGGATCCTGATCCGCTCGCCCAGCAGCGGGATCGCCAGCAGGGTGATCAGCAGCGGCGAGGCGAACAGGATCGTATAGGTCTGCGCCAAGGGCAGCACCGTGAAGGCATAGAACACCGCCGCCCCGGTGATCAGCGTCGCCACTGTCCGCGCCGCCATCCACCACGGATGCGCCGGCAGCAGGGTGCCGGGCGTCGCATCGCGCATGATCATCAGCATGGCGAGCGGAAAGCTGAACAGGACCGAGAAAAAGATGATCTGAAACGGCGAATAGGTGCCGCCGAGAAATTTGACCACCACGTCGCTGGACGCATAAACGGCGAAGGCCAACAAGGCAAGCAGCGCGCCTTTCGCGTTGGGAGACATGCCTTATAGGCTCGCGTCAAGCGCGGTAAGGATCACGTCGCCCATCGCGCTTGTGCTGATCGGCTCGCCCCCTGTCGGCCCCAAAAGGTCGGCGGTGCGGGCGCCATCGGCCAGCACGGTTTCGATCGCGGCCTCAAGCCGGTCAGCCTCGACCCCTTGATCATAGGAATATCGCAGCGCCATCGCGAACGACAGGATGCAGGCGATCGGATTGGCCTTGCCTTGCCCGGCGATGTCGGGGGCAGAGCCGTGGACGGGCTCATACATCGCTTTCGGCCGCCCGTTCGCCATCGGCGCACCAAGGCTGGCCGAAGGCAGCATGCCCAGGCTGCCGGTCAGCATCGCCGCGCAGTCCGACAGGATATCGCCGAACAGGTTGTCGGTCAGTATCACGTCGAACTGTTTGGGCGCCCGCACCAACTGCATCGCGCCGTTGTCGGCATACATGTGCGAGAGGGCCACCTCGGGGTATTCGTCATCATGGATTTTCTGCACCACCTCGCGCCACAGCACCCCGG
>JBBKXP010000364.1:0-3786 GCA_037969545.1 Paracoccaceae bacterium
GATGTGACCGTGCTGGACCGGTCGATCCCGCGCCTGCGCTATCTTGACGACGTATTCGGCGGGACGTTCAAGAATTCCTATGCCAGCGCCGGCAACACGATGGATTACGCCCGCGAGGCCGACCTGATCATCGGCGCGGTCCTGATCCCGGGCGCGGCGGCGCCCAAGCTAATCAGCCGCGCGCAGCTGAAAGAACTGAAACCCGGCGCGGCGCTGGTCGATGTGGCCATCGATCAGGGCGGCTGTTTCGAGACCTCCAAGGCGACGACACACGAGAACCCGGTCTATGACGTGGACGGGATCATGCATTATTGCGTCGCCAACATGCCGGGTGCCGTGGCGCGCACCTCGACGCTGGCGCTGGGCAATGCGACGATGCCGTTCATGGTCGCGCTGGCCGACAAGGGCTGGAAGCAGGCGTGCAGGGACGACAGGCACCTGTTGGCGGGGCTGAACATCCATGCGGGCAGGTTGACCTATGCCGCGGTGGGCGAGGCGCTGGGTATCGCCGTGACCGACGCCAGAACGCTGGTCTGAAACGACAGAAGGGCCCGCCGCTTTGGCAGGCCCTCCGGCAGATTTGGCTGGATCACTTCAGCGGACGGGCCTTCAGGGAATCGCGGATGTCCATCAGCAAGTCCTTTTCGGACGGGCCGGTATCGACTTCCGGTGCCACGTCTTCATCCTTTTTGACCCCTGCCTTCATCCGGTTGACGGCTTTGACCAGCAAGAACACGACCCAGGCGATGATCAGAAAGTTGATGAGGGCGGTGATGAAGTTGCCGTACATGAACTGCGCTTCGCCAAAGCCAAAACTCAGCCCGCTGAAGTCCATGCCGCCAACGAACAATCCGATCAGCGGATTGATCAGATCCTCGACAAGACTGCTGACAATGGCGGTGAAAGCCGCACCAATGATGATGCCGACCGCAAGGTCCATGACATTGCCCTTGGCGATAAAGTCCTTGAATTCCTGTAACATAGCTGTCCCTTCTCCTTAGCTTTGGCGCACCGATCTGACGCCGGCTGCGCATCTGCGCACAGTCATACTGCGCTGGCGCAACAATTCCACGGCTTTTTTTGTGATTGTTTCCCCTTACGTAGTGCACAACCGACACCCCGCTTAGGAGCCGATCATGACCCTATTCTCTGCCTTCCCGATCACCGACCGCTGGCCCGCGACGCGGCCCGACGCGATCCAGCTTTATGCCTATCCCACGCCGAACGGCGTCAAGGTGTCCATTGCGCTGGAAGAGATGGGTCTGGATTACGAACCGCATCTGGTGACGCTGTCGGATGACGATGTGAATTCCGACGCATTTCTGTCCCTCAACCCCAACAACCAGATCCCCGCAATCGTCGATCCGAACGGGCCGGACGGTGCGCCGATCGGCTTGTTCGAATCGGGTGCGATCCTGATCTATCTTGCAGAAAAGTCGGGGAAATTCATGGGCTCCACCAAAGCGCAGAAATACAAGACGATCCAGTGGCTGATGTTCCAGATGGGCGGCGTCGGCCCGATGTTCGGGCAACTGGGTTTTTTCTACAAATTCGCCGGGGCAAAGATCGAGGATAAAACCGCTCAGAATCGCTACGTCGACGAGGCAAAGCGCCTGCTGGCCGTGGTGGACAAGCAATTGAACGGGCAGGACTGGATCACGGGCGAGTATTCCATCGCCGATATGGCGCTGGCACCCTGGCTCAACGCGCTCGATTTTTACGGGGCGAAAGAAATCACCGGCTACCACGACTTTAAAGACGTTCCGGCCTATGTTGATCGCTTCTTCGCCCGTCCGGCGGTCGCCAAAGGACGGACAATCCCGAACACGAAACCCTAGCTGTCCACCTGAAACCCGGCTTCGGCCATCAGGGCGATCGACCGGGTTTCCACCTGATCCTGCAACTGCGCCATGAACTGATCGACCGGCAGACCAGCAGGGATACGGGGCAGGAATTCGATCACGGCCAGCCCCGGCTTGCGATAGATCCCATGCCGGGGCCAGAACACCCCGACGTTGCAGGCGACCGGGACGCAGTCCTGGCCCAGTTCACCATAGAGCACCCCCGAACCGATCTTGTAGGGCGCCTTGACCCCGGGCGCGATCCGGGTGCCTTGCGGGTAGATGATCAACTGCCCCGGCAACGACCGCCCCGCTGCCACGTCGGCGACCATCTTCTTGATCGCCTGCGCCCGTTTGCCCCGATTGACCGGGATAGACCCGATCCGCAGGGCGTACTGCCCTAGGATCGGGGCATAGATTAGCAGGCGTTTCATGATGAACTTGCCGCGCGGCACCGCCCCGTAGATCATCAGAATATCAAGGAAAGACTGGTGCTTGGCCGCGATCAGCACTTCGTCGGTCGGTGGCGTACCGCGGATTTCGGTCCGCAAACCGATCATCCACGCCGCGCTCCAGCGGACCCAGCGGCAATACATGTGGCAGGCGGCAATGGCCCCCCTGCGCGAGAATATCGCCCAAGGCAGATAGATCAGCGCGATCACCAGCATCCCCAGATACATGCATCCGATAAAGATCAGGGACCGGACCCACTGGATCGCGTAGATCATGACCCCTCCCGCAATGTGCGCAGCGCCGCCGCCCGGGTGGCGACAAAGGCGACCACCCCGGCCAGCGGCGGAATGATCAATGGCACCAGCCAGCCGGCACCCTGAAACCCAAGGCCGGTCAGAAACCCGCCGGCCAAATCGGTGCTGGGCAACAGCAGGATGGCGAGCATCCCCGCCAACGTCCCCAATGCCGCCCCGGCGAAGGCCCGCAAGGTAAACCGGCGCACGAAAGCACCCGCAATATAGACATCCCTCGCCCCGACCAGTCGCATCACCCGGATCACTTGGGTATTTGCGGCCAGCGCCGCTTGCGCGGCAAGGGTGATCATCGCCGCTGTCACTGTCGCAATCAGAAATATCGCGGTGAACCCAAGACTGCGCAATCGACCGGCGGCGGCGATCAGGGGTTCGCGCCAGCGGGTATGATCGTCAAGCACCGCCCCCGGCACTTCTGCCTGCAAACGGGCCCTGAGACCGGCGGGATCATAGCCACCGCCAACCTCGACGATCTCGATCAGTTGCGGAATCGGCAAGCTTTCGATCGGAAGGTCAGGGCCAAACCATGGCTCGAGCAACGCCCGTTGCTCGTCCGCTGTCAGTGACCGGGCCGAGGCGACGCCCGGCGTGGTTTCCAGCAACCGAACCGCAGCGGCAGTTTGCGCCGCCATCTGATCGGCGGGCGCGGAAATCCGCAAGGTCGATGTGCGGGCCAGTTCCGATGCCCAGCGATCGGCCAGACGGCCCGTGGCCAGCGACAGGGCAAGCGCGAATACCGCCAGAAACGCCATCGCCGCAGCCGCGAAAATGGTCAGTCGCGCCGTATGCCCGGTTGGCGGGACCGCCCGGTCAGCTTCGGGGTCGCCAACCAGCAGCGAAACGGCGCGACGCATCGGAACTCTCACAGATCTGCCCCCGCGGCCTGCAGTTTGCGCCCTTTCAAACGGAGAACCCTCGCCGACACCTGCGCCTTTGCGGCGCGGATCAGGTTCATGTCATGCGTTGCGACCAGAACCGCCTTGCCCATCCGGTTCAACTCCACAAGCAGCGACAGCAGGCGCTGCGACATTTCCCAATCGATGTTCCCGGTTGGCTCGTCGGCAATCACGACATCAGGCGACATGATGACGGCCCGCGCCAGCGCCGCCCGTTGCCGCTCGCCACCTGACAGTTGCGGCGGCAGTTGCGCGGCCTGCTCGCTCAGGCCAACCCAGCCCATC
>JBBKXP010000365.1:0-2916 GCA_037969545.1 Paracoccaceae bacterium
TAATTATACACAGCAAGAAAGACCTTTGCGTCCACTATGCTGCTTTATAACGACGTTCCCATGGAGATAGTAAGTGAGCTTCTAGGGCATTCCAATATGAAGATTACACAGGAGTATTATGGGAAAGTTGTGCAGAGAAGGGTGAGTGAGGAGATAAAGAGGATTTCTGGATACTTCGGTTCGTTTTGTGCCACCCATTTCGGTGTTATAGTGCCAGGCATTTCGGTTTGATCTGTGCCACTTTTGGCTTGCAACGCAATCTATTTCGGTTCGTTTTGTGCCAGTGATATCGTTTCGATCTGTGCCATCCTTGCCGGGAACGGAACCTATAACGTTTCGATCTGTGCCACTTTGAGAGATCAAGTAACAATTACCTTGTCGCTTAAAAACGAGCGATATGGCCAATACACTTGATCCAATGGACTTAAAACAGATTATTTCCCTGCACCTCGACGGGTTCAGCAACCGTAAGATAGGTGCCACCCTGGGGATATCCCGTAATACGGTAAATACCTATATGCGCTTGTTCGGGGCCTGCGACGGCTCCCTTAAAGAGTTGTTGGCCCTTCACAATGGGGCCCTGGAAGCCCTCTTCCCTTCCCATACGACCATAGATAACAGGCGCTACGAAGAGCTCATGCGATGTTTTGAGGGAATCAACAATGCCCGGAACCATCCCGGCTTCACCTTCCTTCACCATTACCGGGATTATGTGCAAACGGCCAAGGACCCCTATGGCTATACCCAGTTCTTGGAACATTACCGGCGCAAATATGCCAAGGCCAAAGGTTCGATGAAACTCGAGCACGACCCCGGCAAGGAAATGTTCATCGACTTCGCGGGCAAGAAGCTGCATATTGTTGATAGGGACACAGGGGAAGTGGTCCCGGTGGAAGTGTTCGTGGCCATCCTGCCCAATAGCCAGTACACCTATGTGGAAGCCTGCAGGAGCCAAAAACGGGAGGACCTGATCGGTCGTTGCACCAATGCCCTGAACTATTACGGCGGCGTGCCCAAGGCCATCGTATCGGACAACCTGAAATCGGCGGTGACAAGGGCCAGTAAATATGAGGCGGACATTAATCGTAGCTTTAAGGATTTTGCACGGCATTACAACTGCGCCATAAACCCCGCCCGGGGGTATTCCCCGCAGGACAAGGCCCTGGTGGAGAACGCCGTGCACCTTGCCTATCAGCGTATCTACTACCCCTTAAGGGAAATGGTGTTCTTCTCCCTTGAGGATCTGAACCGGGAGATAAAACGCTTACTGGTGGCGTACAACGACCTGTTGTTCAAACGAAAGGAGGCCAGCCGAAGGGAACTGTTCCAATCCGTGGAACGGGAATACCTGAAGCCCCTGCCCGAACGTGCGTACGAGCTCAAGGAATATCGAAGGGCGAAGGTGCAGAAGATGGGGTATATCTATTTCTCCGCGGACAAGAGCTATTATAGCGTTCCCTACCGCTATATTGGAAAAGAGACTACCATCCATTACACCGGTTCCGTTGTCGAAGTCTATTACCACCAACAACGGATCGCCCTGCACCGGCGCCATCCGGAAAAAGGCAGCTATAATACCAACAGGGAGCACCTTAGCAGTACCCATAAATATTATAGTGACTGGAGCCCGGAGTTCTTTAAAAAGAAAGCGGCCCGACACGGCGACCATGTACTGGGCTGTGTGGAGGCGATACTGGCCAAGGGGGACTATCCGGAAATAGGATATAAAAGGGCCATGGGGGTCATACAGCTCCATAAGGCCTACGGGGCGGAACGCCTGGACAATGCCTGCAAAAGGGCCCTGCAGGCAGATGCCGCCACATATATGCGGATCAGGAACATCCTGAAGAACAACCTGGACAAAAACTCCCTGTTCTACCGGGACCTTGAAGAGGACAAGAGCCACATCCCGGACCACGGGAACATACGGGGCGCCTCCGCTTATCAATAATAAATAACTTAAATCCAATACATTATGAACAATGAACAGACGATTGAAAAACTGAAACAAATGCGCCTGGGGGCCATGGCCCAATTGCACCTACAGCACGTAAGGGACAACGGTGTGGCCGATATTACCGCTGATGAGTATCTGGCCCTGCTCACGGACCACCAGTGGGAGGACCGTCAGAACCGGAAGATCCAACGGTTGTTGAAACAGGCGGGGTTCGCACAGTCCGCCAACCTGGCCGAGGTGAACTATGCCCAACAACGCAACTTGGACAAGAACATGTTCGCCCGCCTAGGGACCTTGGATTTTATGGCCCGGAAGGAAAACATAATCCTCACCGGGGCCTCGGGAACGGGCAAGAGCTATCTGGCACAGGCACTGGGCCACCAGGCATGCATGATGGAACAAAGGGCCATATACGCCAATACGGCCAGGCTCCTCAAAAGACTGAAACTCTGCAAAGTGGACGGTACCTATCTCAAGGAACTGGACAAACTCCTGAAAACGGACCTGTTGATCCTGGACGACTTCGGCCTGCAGAGCTTTGACAACCATGCCCGGGAGGCCCTGATGGATATCATCGACGACCGTTACAATAAGGCATCCACAATCATATCCTCACAGATACCCGTATCCGCATGGTACGATATTATAGGGGAAAGCACCATAGCCGATGCCATATTGGACAGGATCGTGAACTCCTCGCACAGGTTGGACCTAAAAGGGGAAAGCTTAAGAAAAGGAATTTTAAAAAACGACTAACACACTTTTTTTGTATAATTGAAAGATCTTTCAAAGTGGCACTGTTTGACCGAAACAGGTGGCACCATCACTCCGAAATAGCCACTCAGTAGCGATTTTATAAGATAAGGGTATCTGTAAGTCGACATATTATAGCATTTGTCGTAATATTATAACGATGCGATCAATTTAGTATCGACAAGCCTATTTGAAAAATCTGTAGT
>JBBKXP010000366.1:0-2867 GCA_037969545.1 Paracoccaceae bacterium
GGCCATCCTGGCGATCCTTGAGCGCCCGAACGCGTTCTTCAAGTTGCGCCGTCACCGTCTTTTCTTCGGTCAGCTGCGCCGTCAGGTCGGCGACACGCGGCGCGTCTGCCGCATCGCCGGCTTTGCCATCGGCAACCGACAATTGCCCGACCCCTGTCCTGATCCGGTCCAGTGCCGCCGTGATCCGGCTTTCAAGTTCAGCGATCTCCGTCATCTGCTTACCCTTTCTGCGCCGGGCCGGACCTGCATCCGGCGAATCGCGCACGCTTTGGTCAAGCCTATGCGATACCCGGCCCCCCGGCAAATGCGCTCATCCTTTCGCAAACAATGGCTTAGACCACGTGCTTGATCTTGCCCCCCGCCCTGATATGACGCTGGGAACCATTCAATCCCGGATTAGAGGACGCCGACCTTGGATATTGCCACATTGCGTAAAGCACACCCCGATCACTGGATGAAAGCCGCCGCCATCCGCACCCTGACGTTGGATGCCGTCGCCGCCGCGAACTCCGGCCATTCAGGGATGCCGATGGGCTTGGCCGACGTCGCGACGGTTCTTTACGAAAAACACCTGCGCTTTGATCCTGCGGCACCGGCATGGCCGGATCGAGACAGGTTTATCCTGTCGGCCGGGCACGGGTCGATGCTGTTGTATTCGCTTCTGTACCTGACCGGCTACAGCGACATCACCCTGCAACAGATCAAGGATTTCCGCCAATGGGGGTCGCGCACGGCCGGGCACCCCGAATATGGTCATGCCGCCGGTATCGAAACCACGACCGGCCCGCTGGGTCAGGGTGTCGGCAATTCGGTCGGTTTCGCGATTGCCGAAGAATCACTGCGGGCCCGGTATGGCCGCGACATTTTCAATCACCACACCTATGTCATCGCGGGTGACGGTTGCCTGATGGAGGGCATCAGCCAAGAGGCCCTGACCCTGGCCGGGATGCAGGAACTGGGGCATCTCGTCCTGTTCTGGGACAACAACAACATCACTATCGACGGCACTGTCGATCTGACCGACAAGACCGACCAGTGCGCCCGATTTGCGGCATCTGGCTGGCATGTGCAGGCCATCGACGGACATGATCCTGTCGCCATCGACAAGGCGATTTCGGCGGCCAAGGCCGATCCGCGCCCGTCGATGATCGCCTGCAAGACCCATATCGCCCTTGGGCATGCGGCGCAGGATACCGCCAAGGGTCACGGCGCACTGACTGACCCCGCCCAGTTGCTGGCCGCCAAAGAAGCATATGGCTGGTCCAGCGGTCCTTTCGAGGTGCCGTCTGATGTGAAAAAGCAATGGGAGGCGATGGGGGACCCCGGTGCTGCCGCCCATCACGACTGGATTGCGCGCGTCAGCAAGCTTTCGGTCACCAAACAGGCAGAGTTGCTGCGCGTTTTTGGCCATCAGGCGCCGAACAAGCTGACCGGCGTCATTCGGGCACTGAAAAAACAAAGCTCGGAAACCGCCCACAAGGTCGCTACCCGCAAATCCTCGGAAATGGTGCTGGAGGTGATCAATCCGGTGATGACCGAAACCATAGGCGGTTCAGCCGACCTGACCGGATCCAACAATACCAAGACGGCCGATCTTGGCATCTTCAACCCCGCCAACCGCAAGGGTCGCTATATCCATTACGGTGTCCGCGAACATGGCATGGCGGCGGCGATGAACGGCATGGCGCTGCACGGCGGTGTGCGCCCCTATGGTGGCACGTTCATGTGTTTCACCGACTATGCCCGCGGCGCGATGCGTCTGTCGGCACTGATGGGAATTCCGGTGGTCTATGTGATGACCCACGATTCCATCGGTCTGGGCGAAGACGGGCCGACCCACCAGCCGGTCGAGCATCTGGCGATGCTGCGGGCGACGCCGAACATCAACGTTTTCCGCCCCGCCGATACGGTGGAAACGGCCGAAGCTTGGGAATGCGCGCTGCTGGCGGAAAAGACGCCATCGGTGCTGGCCCTGTCGCGCCAGAACCTGCCGACAGTGCGGCTTGATCACAAACCGGCGAATCTGGTGTCCAAGGGGGCTTATGTGCTTGCCGAAGCGACGGGCCAACGGCAGGCGATCCTGTTGGCATCCGGTTCCGAGGTCGAAGTGGCGCTGGCCGCCCGCGATCTGCTGCAGGCTGACGGGATTGGCACGCGCGTCGTGTCGATGCCCTGCATGGAACTTTTCGCGGCGCAAGAACCGTCCTATCGCAAACGTATCCTGCCGGGCGGCGCGGTGCGCGTCGCCATCGAGGCTGGGGTGCGGCAACCCTGGGATCAGTGGCTGTTGGGCGAACGCGGGCGCGAGGCCAAGGCAGGGTTCGTCGGGATGGATGGGTTTGGGGCGTCGGCGCCGGCAGAGGTCTTGTATGAAAAATTCGGGATCACCGGCGCGGATGTCGCCGACAAGGTGCGGGCGCTTCTGCGCTGAGGCTGCGAGGTTTCCGCCGATCGGTCGACGCGCAATCGCGCGTCGGCTGAAAAATCACACCTTATCCGGCCCGAACGCAAACCGCCCCGATCCTGCCACGGCCAGTGCCAGACAGCCGCCGGCAATCGCCCAGTTCTTGACGAAAATCGTCATCTGCCACGGGTCTGCCGGGATGAAATGGAATATGCTGGTGAACCCACAATAGGCGGCTAGTAACATCGCGATCGGGCGCACGCTGACCCCAACGATCAGCGCCAAGCCGGCCAGCGCGTCGAACACCAATGCCGGCCAGACCAATGCGCTAGGCATACCCAACCCCGTCAGCAACCCCGCGGCATCGCCCGGACTAACGGCCTTTTGTACCGCGCCACCAACGAACAAGGCCGCGATCAACCATCGCGCGACCAGCAATAGCGCATCCTGCCCCCTCACGCCT
>JBBKXP010000367.1:0-2838 GCA_037969545.1 Paracoccaceae bacterium
AACACGGTGCTTTTGCCCGCACCCGAGGCCCCGACCAGCGCCGTCGTCTGCCCGGCTGCAGCGGTGAACGTGGCGCCGTGCAGGACCGGCAGGTCACCGTAGGCCAGATGCACGTCGTCCAGCGCGATTTCGGGCGCGCCAGTGGGTGCCGCGACAGGTGTGGGCGGCGACAGCAGCGTCGGCCGGGTTTCGAACAGGGCCAGCATCCGTTCGATACTGGCCGCCGCCGCCTGCAGCAGGCCACTGATGTTGCCCAGACGGCGCAGCGGTTCAAAGGCCAAGGCCATCGCGGTGAAAAACGCCATGAACTCGCCGACAGTCTTTTGTCCGGCGATGATTTCGGACCCGCCATAGGCCAGCACACCCAGAAACCCGATCCCGGTCATGATGTCGATCAGGCCGGGAATCGCCGCCTGCCCAAAGGCGGTCTTGACCTCGGTCTCGACCTTTTGGTCGATCAGGGCGCGATAGCGGGCGGTCTGGTAATCTTCAAGCGCGTTCAGTTTGATCGGGTTGATGCCGTGAAACACCTCATCCAGCCGGGTCGACATCCGGCTGGCGATTTGCCGCGCGCTGCGGGCCTTTTTGCGTACATAACCCTGCGCCAGAAGGCTGGGCAGAACCAGCAGCGGAATCCCGATCAGCGCCACGAGCGTCCAGCGCCAGTCGACCCAGAGCGCGACACCGAACAGCCAGAGCACCGCCACCCCGTCGCGGGCGACACCAGTGACGATGCTGGTCCAGACATTGCCCACGGCCTGCACGTCGCCCTGCACCCTCTCGATCAGATGCCCCGGCGGGTGCGACTGGTGAAACGAAGAATCAAGCCGCATCAGGTGGCCCAGCAGGTCGGCCCGGATCTGCGCCGCCACGGTTTCGTTGACCCGCACCATCACCACCCGCTGGCCGACCGAACTGACCGCCCGGGTCACAAAGACCCCCATGATCACCAGCCCGACCGTCCAGATCGCGGTCGCTTTGCCCGCCACGAAAACGTTGTCGAACATCGGTCGCATCGTCGAGGCAAGGACCCCAAGCGTTGATCCCTCCAGCACCATGAAAGCGACGGCCAGCCCCAGCCAGCCTGCCTGCCGGTGCAGGTAGTTGCGCCAGAGCCAGCCCAACAGGTGGCGCCCGGTATGGACAGGGATGATTGGGTCGGACATGCAGGGCGGTTCCGGTGGCAGGCGTCGGGTCAGGGCGCAGGTCTAGTCGCAAATAGGGGCCAAGGGCAAGCCGGGCAAGGATTGTCTGGTGGCGGACATTGACGCCGCGCCACGCCGCTGTAGGGTCGCGCCAAATCGCTTTCCATCAGGACAACGCTCCCATGCCCCTTGCCAACGGCCGCCCCTATCTTGCCATCCCCGGACCGTCGGTCATGCCCGACCGGGTGTTGCGGGCGATGCACCGGGCGGCACCCAATATTTATACCGGCGAACTGCACGATTTGACGGCAAGCCTGATCCCTGATCTGAAATTGGTCGCCCGCACCGACCACAACGTCGCCATTTACATCGGCAATGGCCATGCCGCTTGGGAAGCGGCACTGGTCAACGTCCTGTCGCCCGGCGACACGGTGCTCGTGCTGGCGACCGGGCGGTTCTGTATCGGCTGGGGTGAAATGGCGCGGGGGATCGGCTGCAAGGTCGACACGATCGACTATGGTGCACAAAGCGACATCGATCTGGACCGGGTTACATCGGCGCTAAAGGCCGACACGGCCCATGCGATCAAGGCCGTATTGGCGGTGCATGTCGATACCTCCACCTCTGTGCGCAACGATATCGCCGGACTGCGGGCGACGATCGATCGCTGCGGCCATCCGGCGCTGCTGCTGGCGGATTGCATTGCGTCCTTGGGCTGCGATCGCTTCGAGATGGATGCATGGGGCGTCGATGTCATGGTCGCGGCCAGCCAGAAAGGCCTGATGACGCCGCCGGGCCTGGGGTTCGTGTGGTTCAACGACAAGGCAGTGCAGGCGCGGGAAACCGCCCGCGGCGTGACATCCTACTGGGACTGGAAACCACGGGTAAACCCGGATCAATTTTTCAAGTATTTCGACGGCACCGCCCCGACGCATCACCTTTATGGCCTGCGCGAGGCGCTGGACATGATCGCCGAGGAAGGCATCGCGGCCGTCTGGACCCGCCACGCCACCCTTGCCCGCACCATTTGGGCGGCCGCCGAGACCTGGGGGCAAACCGGGCCGCTGGCCTTGAATATCGCGGACCGAACGAAACGGTCACATTCCGTGACCTCGGTCGCCATCGGCGCGACTGCGGGCGACGATTTGCGCGACTGGTGTGAAAAGACCTGTGGCGTGACACTCGGCATCGGACTGGGGCGGGAACCTGCCGGCGGTTACTTTCGCATCGGTCACATGGGGCATGTGAACGCCCACATGGTGTTGGGCGTACTGGGGGTGATCGATGCCGGACTGAAGGCGCTGAAAATCCCGCACGGGGCCGGGGCGCTGGCGGCGGCAACGGATGTGGTGGCGGCGGCCTAGGATGGGCAATCTGCCCATCCCTTCCTGAAAGCCGCCTTACCCACCGTTTTTCGCGAGCGACTCCTGCATCCAAACAATCTCGGCCTCCTGCGCGGCGATGACGCCTTCGGCGACCGCACGCACCTCAGGGTCGCTGCCATGCTCCAGCACGACCTTCGCCATCGCCACCGCCCCCTGGTGGTGCGGAATCATCCCGCGAATGAAATCGACATCTGCGTCGCCGCTGTAAGGGACCATCATGCCGGCCATCATGTCGGCCATCGCCGCTTGGTAAGCGGCTGTCGAAGTGGAGTCTTGGGCCAGCGTGGCGGTCGGCAGCAAGGCGATAA
>JBBKXP010000368.1:0-5615 GCA_037969545.1 Paracoccaceae bacterium
GCCAAAACGTTCGGGGTGGGCCAGCGGTTCGATCAGATCAAAGAACTCGGCCACGGACCCGGGCCAGCCATGGCTGATCATCAGGGGCATCGGGTTAGGTCCGCTGCCCGCTTCATGGATGAAGTGCATGTCAATGCCGTCGACCGGTGTCTTGAAATGCGAGAAGCTGTTGATCCGCGCCTCTTGCGCGCGCCAATCGAAGCCATCGACCCAATAGGCGCAAAGCTCTTTGAGATAATCCATGTTGGTACCGTAGTTCCAACCGCCATCATCCGGCATGTAGTGCCATGGATAATTAGCGACCCGCGTAAGGATGCTCTCAAGCCCTTCTTCGGGGACGTAGAAGCTGAACGGTGTCAACTTGGGATTGGTCTTGATGCGATCCAACAAAAGGCTGTCTCCTCGAACCGAGTTATTGCGCTCAAAGGCCTTTTGCCCTGGCATCTCGAAACTCAGATAACTGGAAACGCGGACTTGCCGCGAGAGACAGGTGCGGCCTTTCGAAGGGACAGTTGGATTTCACTCGAAGACAGAAACTAAAGCGCAGCCTGAACTTCTTCGGCGATAATCCGGACGCCCGCTTCAAGTTTGGACACAGGGACATAGGCAAATCCCAGGCGGAAGCTTCTGTTATTGTCATAGTTGAGGAAGTAGTCCCGCCCCCTGTCAACCAAGACACCTCGTGCGCGCAGGCGCACCGCCAGTTCCGCTGCATCAAACCCGTCTGGACCTGTCAGCCAGAACGATGTGCCACCCTTGGACGCGGTGTGATGCAACATGCCAAGATGATTGCTTAGTGCATCAGTCATCGCGTGCCAGCGTTTTTCATAGCGCCGCTCGATATTGCGCAGATGGGCATCATAATGGCCCAGGCGGAAGAACAGAGCCACGATCTCCTGAACGATGGTCGGCGGATGCCGCATCATCACGCCGCGCGCAACTCGTGCTTCGCGAATGATATCCCGATGCGCGACGATAAACCCAAGCCTGATACCCGGAGACACTGTTTTTGAAAGGCTACCGACATAAATAACGCGGCTGGATTGATCCATTGAACGCAAGGACGGCGAGGATTTCGTAACATAGTTCATCTCGGCCTCATAATCATCCTCGATGATCATGAAGTCTTTGTCTGTCGCAGCGACGATCAGCTCTTCGCGCCGTCCCTGGCTCATGGTGACCATGGTCGGAAACTGGTGGCTGGGTGTTGTAAAGACCAGCTGACATCCCTTGGGAATGGCCGACGGAATCAATCCGTCCTTGTCGACCGGAACACCGATCAACTCGTTACCAGAAAGCCGGAACGCGTTGCGTGCGCCAAAAAAGCCGGGATCTTCAAGCGCCACCGGCTTCCTGTTCGGCGCGAATATGGTACCAAGAAGGAAAAGCGCGTTCTGCGAGCCAAGCGTTATCAGGATTTCATCCTCTTCCGCGTAGATACCACGCGTGTTCAGCAGCCTTTGCCGCAATTGCTGGATAAGTTGGGGGCTGTCGCTTTCGACAGAGTCGTTGGCCCATTTAGGCATCTGCTTGCGCCCCAGGGCCTGTCTTGTGCATTCGCGCCAACTGTCGACCGGAAAAAGTTCCGGGTCGATCTGGTTGTAGATGAATGGGTAGGGATAACTGTTCCAATCCAGAGGATTGACCACCGGCATCAAGTCATTCGGCTGAAAGCTCACGGGGCAAGGTGCTGTGCCCAGGTCATCGGAATTGCTCTCGGCAACTTTTTTCAACGAGATCGTTTTCGGATTGACGAAATAGCCAGAACGGTCGCGCGAGATCAGTAACTCTAAATCTATCAGCCTGTTATAGGCTGCGAAAACCGTATTGCGTGACACGCCGAACTGTTCCGCCAGTTCCCGGCACGACGGAAGCGGTCGGCCAAGGGCCAGGGCCTCCGAGGCAATCGCGGCGCTCACGACCTCGCATATCTGGTCGCGCAGGCTCAGCGACGAACGCTCGGGCAGCCGTAGAAATCTAGGGGCGGTGGAACTCAACGGGGCGACTCCCTGACAAAGTAGCGTACCATGGCGTTGCACCTTACCCGGTTTTTTGGCTTGCGCCCAAGTTTACACCGCTCTGTCCTCTTCATTCATTTCATCTGTCACTTTCAAAGAAAACGGCGGCGGTAAAGAGTGCCCCCAAGGAATCGAAATCAAAGGGAGGTGAAACCATGAAAACGAAAATCGTAGGAACATTGCTGTGTCTCGGAACGGCCATGGCCGTCTCGGCGCAGTCGGCCAGCGCTGAAATGGTGTTGAAGCTTGGGACTGTTGGTCAGTTGGGCATGCCTATCGGCGATGGGATCGAACAGGCGCTGATGCCAACACTGGAAGAAGTGTCTGGCGGCAAGATGCGGATTGAACCACACTATCGCGGCTCGCTTTGCGGCGAGCAAACTTGTGGCGAACAGGCCAATCAAGGGCTGATACAACTCTGGACCAGTTCAACCGCCAACTTTCAAAGTTTCGGTACCTCGCTGTCGATCTTTGATCTGCCTTATATTTTCAAGTCCGCGGCAGATGCGGACCGAATTTCTTCCGAATGGTTGGCAAAGAAGCAATGCGAAATCGCCGCCGAAGTGTCTGGCCATGTCTGCCTGACAGTCTATTCGAGCGGCGGTTTTCGCCAGCTCGGAAACGCACTACGTCCCGTGCATGTACCCTCGGACATGGAAGGCATCAAATGGCGCGTCACCAAGAGCCCGATTGAATATACTCTGATCAGCAACTGGGGTGCCGTGCCGGTCCCATATGATTGGACGCAGCTTTACCAAGGTCTTCAGACCGGTGTGGTCTCGGGTCAGTATGTGGCCACCCCCTGGCAGGAAATCGCAAAGCTGCACGAGGTCGCCAAGTACTTTACCGAAATCAATGGTTCCTGGTCTGGCAACCAGTTGTCGATGGACAAACGCCAGTATGACGCGCTGACCGATCAAGAGCGCGAATGGTTACACACCGCCGCTGATGCCTTTGGTCAAAAAGAGCAGGAGCTTGACCGCCAGTGGGTCGCCGATGGCGAAGCCATAATCAAGGCAGCGGTCACGGAGTGGTATGTTCCGACTGACGAAGAAATCGCGCTGTGGCGTGCAGGTGCAGTCGATGCCTGGATCAACGCCAAAGGCACATTCGATCCTGAAACGGCCATTCGCGTTCTTGAAGAGCAGGGGATGAACGATTTCATCGCTCAACTGAAAGAAGCCGGGGCGCTCTAAGGGCTCCCACAGAAAGAAAAGCGACGCGGAGTTAAAGTTCCGCGTCGCAATATGCACTTACCCCACTTGGACTCCCCAAACTGAACAGGATCTCGGCCTCGATGGAAAGCATTACCCTAATGATCGTTCTGGTGCTGCTGATATTGCTCGGCGCGCCCGTTGGATTCACGCTGTTCCTGATCCCGGTGGTCTACATCCTTTTCACGGACGCCGCGCCGATGATCCTGATCCCCAGTCAGATGTTCAGCGCCATCGACTCGGTTCCACTGACGGCCATTCCGTTTTTCATGCTGACCGGAGAATTGATGACCAGCGCGACGATCACCGACAGGTTGGTCGAGCTAAGCCGTCGTCTGATCGGGCGGGCACGGGGTAGCCTGGCGCAAGTCAATGTTCTGGTCAGTATGTTTTTTGCCGGCATGAACGGGTCGGTCGTGGCCGATACTGCGACAGTCGGTTCCCTGCTGGTGCCCGCTATGAAAAAGGCGGGATATCCGCCAGCCTTTGCCGCGGCCATCACGGCAGTCAGTTCCACCATCGGTGGAATCATCCCGCCCTCGATCATGATGATCGTGCTTGCGAATGCGGGCGGCATCTCGGTAGGCGCGCTTTTTGCCGCCGGAATTATTCCGGGCATCCTGATCGGCGTGATGCTGATGGTCATCAACTACATCATCGCGCGCCGCAATAATTTTGAGCGGAGCGAAGAGCCATTCAACCTCAAAGCGGTCATGGTCGTGGGCTACAAGTCCTCTTTTGCGCTGCTTATTCCGGTTGTTCTGGTCGGATCTGTCGTGTTTGGCATTGCAGGCGTGGTCGAGGCGGGTGCGCTGACGGCGACCATTGCGCTAGCAGTCGGGCTGTTCGTCTATCGCACAATAACCTGGACAAATTGCAAAGGCGCCTTTGTCCGTGCCTTCCGCAATTCGGCAATGGTGTTCATCATCATCGCCGCCTCAGGGCCGTTCAGCTGGCTGCTGACCTCTATGGGGGCGATCAACGATCTGGAACAATGGCTTCTGAGCTATACCCACAACCCGCTATTGTTTGCATTGGTACTGGTTCTGTTTATCTGCCTTTTGGGCATGGTTATGGACTCTGCGGCCAATATCATCGTCGTGGGGCCGGTGCTGGTAGATGTAATGGTGAAGGCAGGTTATCCGGATGTGCAGGCGGCACTGGTCGTCATCGTAGGATTCTTGATCGGCTCGGTGACGCCTCCTGTCGGAGTGGCATTCTTTACGGCCGGGGCAATCGCAAACGTCAGACTTGAGAAGGTCGCAATTGCGATGCTGCCATACCTGGTGGCCCTCTTCGCGCTGCTGTTCGTGCTGATTGTCGTGCCTGACATTACGATGTTCTTGCCGCAAGCATTGGGGTTCGTGAGATGACACTTCACTGCGCCGGCTTGCACGCCGCTATCGCCATCGCAGCTAAGATTGTGAGGTCTTCCCAATGCTAACCGCGTTCAAGTTCATCGACCACGCTGTCAAAAAAACCCTGACCGCGCTGTGCGCTGTTCTGCTGTTGTTGATGGTTGCTTTCACGGTCTACACCGTCGTCATGCGATATGTGTTTGAGAACCCGCCTGTCTGGGGGGATCTTTTGACGGTTCTCAGCAATATCTGGCTGGTTTTCTTCGCTCTTGCGCTAACAGTTCGCGACAGGGACCACATCGCGCTGGATCTGATTTATTCTTGGCTGCCGATCAAAGTCGCCTTCGTCATTCAACAGTTCTGGTCTGCGGTGATCTTCGGGCTGGGTATCGTGATGATCGTCTACGGGCTCGAAGCTGTTTCCACAATGGGAGGCAAATATTGGGAAATGTGGTACTTCGCATGGGAAGATGGAGGCTTTGTCTTCAAGCCGAATTACATGCCAAAGAGCTATGCCATCAGCATCGTCCCAATCTCTGGGTTCCTTGTATGTGTCGCAGCCCTGGCGTCCATTCTGGAGGATAGCCTTCGGTTGAAAGCTGGTACCTATGAACATGCCAGCGACTTCGATTCCTCCGAAGGGTCTGAGTCCAATTGACGTTCCGCCTTTGGGGGTGTGTCGGACCTTTCGCGCGAGGTTCACTAGCAGGAAACGATCGCGCTGATAGTTGTTGGCCGGTAATTGTATCGCTGTGGGTCACCACAAGATTGAACCAGAACCACCTGAACGCAGGTTCGCTTTGCAACACTGTATCCAGTTCACTGTAGATTGAATTGAGGGAGCAAACAGGTGATCGCAAGGTGGGCAGCAGATCAGATCCCGCAGCTTTTATTTAACTGGTCAACTACATGTTGACGACAGGATTCGCGAATGAAGCAGTCATTTGGCTTCGCGACGAACGGCAGCTTCGTCCGCGTCTTACCAGTTCATGCGCCGTGCAGCGAAAGTCGGTTCCTTATAGAGT
>JBBKXP010000369.1:0-5747 GCA_037969545.1 Paracoccaceae bacterium
ACACCAGCCAGCCCGGCATGCCCATGCCCGTCACCCCGCGCACCCAGGACAGGGCGGCAAGGCCTTGGTTCATGACCGCCAGCTCCAATCCGGCGCGAAACGTCACCGTCCGCGCGTCAAAGAACGCCGGGAACAGGCGTTGATCAGGCACTTCGATCATCCAGCCCGACCGGCGCATCCCGTCGCCAAGGTCATAGCGTTGCGGGCGCGACCAACTGCGCACCGACTCGGTCTGCCCGTCGATCGAGATCGCGAACGGACGGCCCACCTGATGCAGGATGCTGTCCACGACCGATCGCCCGCGCGGCGCACGGTTGCCGGGCAGAATCGCCATGTCGATGGTGTCGATTGCGTCCAGCCCCTCGGCTAAAGCGGCCACCGCGACGGACGAAAGCCCCGGCACGCTGCTGACCCCCGACAGGGCGAACACGCCCGCCGCCTTGGCGTCGCCGTCCAGCGCGGCAATCCCGGCACAAAACCCGGCGTGATCGGCCAGATCGAGGTAGTGGATGCCATGCGCAATGCAGAACCGCGCCACCCGGTAAGGATCGGCATAGCCATGAAACGGCCCCGCCGCATCGACGACAACCGCGGCCCCGATCAGCCCGGTCAGATCGCCGGCCCGGTCCAGCCGCAGGACCGACGCAGGGCCGCGCCCGGCGACAATCACATCATGCCCGTCACGCCGCAGCAATGTGACCAGCCGCGATCCGAAAACGCCGGCACCGCCGATGACGATAACTTTCATCCGATCAGCCTTGCGCGCAGCCCCGGATCAGGCAGGGCGCACAGATCGGAGCGCCCGAACATCGCATAGCGGTTGCGGGCGATCCGGGCATAAATCCAGTTGCGCAAAGGGCGCGGGATGATGCGCAACAGCGACAGCACCCTGCCCCAGCCGCCCGACCGTTCGCCAACCCGGATCATCGCGTCGAAATCGGTCCAGACCCGACCATTTTCCACAAACATCCAGCTTGCCGGGTCGTCGGGGTCAAGGCCCTGCGCCACCAGCAGCCCGCGCCCCATATCGGTCTGGATCGGGCAGATGCGGATATCGCCGGTACGGTCAAGCCGATGGATCATCCGCGCCCCGAAACTGCACAGCGCACAGGTGCCGTCCATCACGGCGACAGGCAGATCTTGCGCGGCCATCGGTTTCCCCTTTGGCGGCACCCTAGCCGAACCGCCGGCCCAGGCCAGTGGGCCGATCCGCGCGGGCGTCTAAGCCGCCCATTCCCATGGTCGAGTGAACGCACCCAGCGCCTTGACCACATCCTCGTCCTGCACCGTCCCGGTGCGCACGACCTGCGCCACGAGCCCGCGCTTTTTATGCTCGATCACCTCTTTCACCTCGGCGGCAACTTCGGCGTTGGCCAAAGCAGCGTTGTAAACTCGGGTGATCGCCCGTTTGCGCAGATCGGGCTTGAAGATCTTGCCAACTGCGGTTTTTGGCAATTCATCAAGTATTTCAATGTATTTGGGCATCGCAGCACGTTCGCGCACGTGCTCGGTGCAATAGGCCATCAATTCATCGACCGTTGCGCTGCTGTCTTTGACCAGTTCGACATAGGCGCAAGGCAACTCGCCGGCATGGGCGTCGGGTTGGCCTATCGCCCCGGCAAAAGCGACGGCAGGGTGTCCCGCCAGCGCCTCCTCGATCTCGGCGGGGTCGATGTTGTGGCCGCCCCGAATGATCAGATCCTTGGCCCGGCCGGTGATCCAGAGATAACCGTCCTTGTCGATCCGGCCCAGATCGCCGGTGCGCAGATACTGGGCGTTGGATTTCTTGCCGGAATAGAACAGGTCCTCGTTCTTTTCCGCCTCGGTATAGGTGTGCCCGCCATAGACGCCGGGGGATGACACGCAGATTTCGCCCACATCCTCATTCGGACATTCCTGGCCGCTGTCCACAGACATGATCTTGACGTCGCAATAGGGGAACGGCACACCGATGCTGCCCACTTTCTTTTCGCCGCTCGGCGGGTTTATCGACACCAGGCATGTCGCCTCGGTCAGCCCGTAACCCTCGCAGATGGTGACACCAGCCGCCTTTTCAAATCGCTTGTACAGTTCCAGCGGCAGCGGCGCAGACCCGCAGAACGCCAGTTTCAGTGACGAGATGTCGGCATTGACGGGCCGCTGCATCAGTGCCGACATCGCCGTTGGGACGGTGATCATGAACGTCACCTTGTAGCGTTCGACCAGCTTCCAGAAATTGTCGAAAACACCGTCGCCGCGATACCCTTGCGGCGTCGGAAAGACGATATGCGCCCCCGACGCCAGCGACGCCCCCATGCACACGATGGCCGCAAAGACATGGAACATCGGCAGCGGGCATATCTGCACATCGCTTTCGGTGAACAGTAACCGGTCGCCCAGCCAGGCATTGTAGATGATCCCGGAAAAGCGGTGCTGCGCAACTTTGGGCATCCCGGTCGTGCCGCCCGTATGAAAATAGGCTGCGACACGGTCCTCGGTACTGTCGGCAAAACTCAGCGTCTTGGATTGCCGCGCCATTTCGACGTTGAAATCCACAACCTTGGCGTTGTGGCTGACCGGGTTCTTGGGGCGGATCAGCGGCACGATGAATTTCTTCAGGCCGGCCAGATGGCGGACCAGATCGACCTCGACCACGTGCGTGACGTTGGGGGCCAGCTTGACCGCCTCGGCGGCCTTTTGGGCAACGTCGGTTTTCGGAAACGCCTTGAGCGTCACCAGCACCTTGGCGTTGGTTTCGCGCAGGATTCCTGCGATCTGGGTCGCATCCATCAGTGGGTTGATCGGGTTGACGATACCCGCCACCTGGCCGGCAAGGAACGTCAGGACCGCCTCGGTGCAGTTGGGCAAAAGGTAGGCGACGACATCGGTTTCGCCGATGCCCAAAGCGCGGAACATATTGGCAGTCTGCGTGGTCTTGACCAGAAGGTCCGACCAATGCAGCGTTTCCGATTTCGATTTCGGATCCGACAGCAACTGGTAACTGACCGCATTGCGCCCACCGTATTTAGCCGCCGTACGTGACAGCATGCCATAGGTCGTGACCGGCAGATCCCGCTTGTCCCACGCCATCTCGGCTTCGATATCGTCTCGGTCCTTTGCTGATGCAAAAGTCATGAGCCTTTCCCTCCCCTAGATTGTGGCCTGTCCCGTTCTCCTCCGGCAGGCATTCATTTGGATAAAACGATGTGGGCAAACCGCGCGTGGCGCAAGACTGACGCAGCGAAATCGCAGATTATTCCGCCGCGATCCCGTCAGTGAATTGCAACCGGGCAAGCCGGGCGTAAAGCCCGCCCTCGGCCACCAGTGCGTCATGGGTGCCCGTGGCGACGATCTGCCCGGCCTCGAACACCGCGATCCGGTCGGCCTTTTTCACGGTGGCAAGACGGTGCGCAACGATCAGGGTGGTGCGCCCCTGCGCCAGCTTCTCGACCGCGTGCTGCACCGCCTGTTCGCTTTCGGCGTCCAGCGCCGACGTCGCCTCGTCCAGCAAAAGTACGGGCGCATCACGCAGGATCGCGCGGGCAATCGCGATCCGCTGCTTTTGCCCGCCCGACAGCATGACGCCGCGTTCGCCCACATAGGCGTCATAGCCATCCGGCAGTGCCATCAGAAAATCATGGGCGGCGGCGGCGCGGGCGGCAACCACGACCTCGGCATCGGTCGCATCAGGACGGCCAAAGCGGATGTTTTCAAGGGCTGTGTCGGCAAAGATCACCGGGTCTTGCGGCACCAACGCGATATGGCGGCGGAAATCGGCACGGGCCATGTCGCGCAGGTCGACCCCGTCCAGCCGGATCACGCCGCTTGAAGGATCGTAGAAACGCTGGATCAACTGGATCACGGTTGTCTTGCCCGCGCCCGACGGACCGACCAGTGCGACGGTTTCGCCCGGTTTCACGGTCAGGCTGATCCCGTTCAGTGCCGCAATCGACGGCCGCGACGGATAGTGAAACGTCACGTTGTCGAACTGGATTTCGCCGCGACGCAGGTCAGGTGCGGCGATCGGCTGCACCGGGTCCGTCACGCTGTCGGTCGCATTCAGCAATTCAACCAGCCGCTCGGTTGCCCCCGCCGCCCGCTGCAACTCGCCCCAGATTTCGGTCAGCGCCCCCAGCGCCCCGGCGACCATGATCGTGTAGATCATGAACTGCACAAGTTCCCCGACCGTGATCACCCCGGTGCGCACGTCGTTGGCCCCCATCCACAGGAAACCGACCACGGCCGAAAAAGCGATGAAGATCACGATTGCGGTCATCACCGCCCGCGTCTTGATCCGCGCCAGCGCCGAAAGAAAGCTGCGCTCGGTGACATCCTGAAACTTTTTGCGGCTCAGCTCCTCATGGGTAAATGCCTGCACCGCCTGCACCGACAGCAGTTGTTCGGACGCATCGCCGCTGCTGGCCGCGATCCAATCCTGATTTTCGCGGCTCAGCCGGCGCACCCGGCGTCCCAGAATGATGATCGGCAAAAGCACGACAGGGATCGGCCACAACACCAGTGCCGTCATCTTGACCGACGTATACAGCATCAGTGCGATGCCGCCGAACATCATCAGGCTGTTGCGCAACGCCACTGATACCGACGATCCGATGACCGACAGAATAAGTGTGGTGTCGGTGGTGATCCGGCTCAGAACCTCGCCGGTCATGACCTTTTCAAAGAACGCCGGGCTCATCCCGATCATCCGGTCAAAGACCGCCGTGCGAATATCGGCAACAACGCGTTCGCCAAGCCGGGTCACAAGGTAATAACGCACCGATGCCCCGACAGCCATCAGCGCGGCAATCGCGAAGGCGGCAAACAGATAGCTGTTCAGGATGTCCCAGTCACCCGACTGAAAATTGTCAACGACCCGGCGCGCCGCAATCGGCATGACCAGCGATATCATTGCGGTGATCACAAGCGCTGTCAGGGACGCCGCCATCAGCAGCTTGTAGGGGGCAACAAACGGCCAGAGGTTGCCCAAAGCCCCGATGCGTTTGGACGCAGCCCGTTCCTGTTCGATGGTCTTGGGAATATCGGCCATGTCGTCCTGTGCCAGCTAACAGGCGTGACATAAAGCCGGACAATCCCCGAGACAAGTCGTGGGTCGCACCAATTCGCCTTGATCAACAAAGCGGCAATCGCCAACCGGATGGGTGTTCCCAACCCGGACGACAGCAGCGCGACGCCCACGAAATACCTGGAATTGAGGGCTTGCAGATCGGGCAGGATGTACCTTGCCAGAGTCTGTCGCAAACAATTTCCTTGGAGCGGGCGGCGGTAATCGAACCCGCATCTTCTGCGTGGAAGGCAACGGACCAAAATGATATAGTATTTACTATTTCAATAGATTACCATAAAGGCTGCCAAACTTTGTCGGTAGTTTGTCGGGAAAATATTCTGGAGCGGGCGGCGGGAATCGAACCCGCATCTTCAGATTGGAAATCTGAGGTCTTACCATTACACAACGCCCGCAAACCTGATTTTGACTTATTTCATAGGGTTTCAGTCGTCAAGTTGGAATGCGATGTACCTCTGTGACCTAGCGCTGTCGAGCTCTATGAGCTTGAAAGGTCAAAGCGATCGCTGCCAGAGGTATCTACTGCCCATTTGCCAATACAGGGCAGTTGGCTAGCCGGTTGGAAAGGGCGTATTTCGTTGAAAAACTCTTGTTGATCTTGGGTCCTGTCGCTGATTCAATTTGCCTGTAAATGCGGGGGATTGATGACGATGATGGGTCCGAAGCAAGAGGCGCAAGGCGCGCT
>JBBKXP010000370.1:0-7846 GCA_037969545.1 Paracoccaceae bacterium
CGTCCGGCAGAACCGGCAGACCAAGATGGGCAAAGCGCCCCGGATCGCCATTGGCATTCAGCGCCAGCCCGGCCACCTGCGGATCGAGCCGGGCAATGACGTGATCAAGGATCGTGCCATCGCCCAACGGCAGCAGCCCCTTGTCGCCGCCCCCCATCCGGGTCGCCTGCCCACCGGCAAGGATGACGCCCAGCGGCGAGGTCATGCGGCCTCGCGCCAGTCGGTGATCGCACGCATTGCTGCGTCATGGCTCAAACCCGGGGGCAGGCAATCGTCGGGCAGCACCAACAGCGATCCGCGACCGAACCATAGCGCAATCGCCTTCTTGCTTTCCGTCACGCCCAGCAAGCCCTGCCACAGCACAGTCTGGTCCAGCACATCGTTCGTCGCGCGAACCCCGTTTGCATCCAGCCGGATGCGCATCGGAGTCTGGTTGATTGGCGATAACGCGGCCTCGCGCTGGCCCCAAGGCAGCCAAAAGCTGCGTACGACGACGGCAACCAGAACCAGACTTAAGATCATCCCGAATTCTGCCCCGATCAGGTATTTGGGCGACATTTGCAGCCACCACATGCCGACAACCACCGACGCGATCACCGCAATGACGATCAGCAACATTTTGCGCCGGGATTTGTCCGCCAACCCGCGACCCTGAAACGGTGGCGGGCGGCGGCGGATCAGGGCCATTTCCTGCACCGCACGGCTGGCATATGGCACAGACATGTCAATTGTTACCGTCGCCGCCCTTACGCCCGGCTCGGCGCGGTTCATCGACGACACTTGCCGGGTCGGCGTCGCGCACCAGCCGGTCCTCGCCCGCCAGACAGACGAACCTTTGCCCCTTCATCCGCCCGATCAGGGTCAGGCCGACAGCTTGGGCGATTTCCACCCCCCAGGCGGTAAAGCCCGACCGCGACACCAGCGCCGGGATCCCCATAAGCGCCGTCTTGATGACCATTTCCGAGGTCAGCCGCCCGGTGGTATACAGCGTCTTGTCCCCGGAAGAGACGTTTTCAGACAGCATCCAGCCGGCAATCTTGTCGACGGCGTTGTGGCGTCCGACATCCTCCATATAGACCAGCGGGCGCGGGCCTCGGCATAGCACGGTGCCGTGGATCGCGCCGGCGTCCAGATACAGCGACGGGGTGCGGTTGATCCGGGCGGCAAGGGCATAGAGGTCGGAGGTGCGCACCTTGGTCGCGGGCAGGGTGACGCCCGCCAGCCCCTCCATCATGTCGCCAAAGACGGTGCCGACGGCGCAGCCGCTGGTGCGGGTCTTTTTACGCAGTTTGTCCTCGTAAGTGGTCTGCGAGGTGGTGCGCACGACGACGGTTTCCAGTTCCTCGTCGTAATCGACGCCCTTGATCACCTCACCGATCCGCAGCATCCCCTGATTGCGCAGAAACCCAAGTGCGAGGTATTCTGGATAGTCGCCGATGGTCATCGCAGTGACGATTTCCTGCGCGTTCAGATAGATGGTCAGCGGGCGTTCCTCGACTACATTTGTTGTCAATGGAGCGCCGTTCTGGTCGGTGCCGGTGACGACGCGGGTCAGCCAGGCGGCTCCCGGATCGGGCGCGATCAGATAGTCCGAAATGTCATCAAGAACGGCCAATTGTCTTTCCATCGCGGCGGGGATATCCACCGCCCGTACAGACAAGACTAGGCCAAGCCCATGCCCGTCGCCACAGCCAAATCCGTCTATTGGACCGGGGTCCGCGATGGGTTGCCCTTTCTGCTGGTGGTCACGCCATTTGCGATGCTGTTCGGCGTCGTGGCGGCCGATGCGGGGCTGACATTGGGCCAGACGATGGGGTTTTCGGTCACGGTGTTTGCCGGGGCGGCGCAGTTCGCGGCGCTGCAGCTGATGGTCGACAATGCCGGGATCGCGCTGGTACTGCTGGCGGCGCTGGCGGTCAATCTGCGGATGGCGATGTATTCGGCGGCGCTGGTGCCGTGGCTGGGGGCGGCGCCGATCTGGCAACAGGCGCTGGTGGCTTATGTCAACGTCGACCAGACCTATGCGGTCAGCATGGTGCGGTTTGACGAAAGGCCCGACTGGACCGTGGCGCAGCGGGTCGCCTTCTTTCTGGGCGTGGCGACGCCGATTACGCCGATGTGGGTGGCGATGACGGCGGTCGGGGCGCTGCTTGGGTCGCGGATACCGCCGGCATGGGCGCTGGATTTCGCCCTGCCGATCACCTTTATCGCGATGGTCGCGCCGATGCTGAAAACGCTGGCGCATCTGGTCGCGGCGGCGGTGTCGGTGGCCGTCGCCCTATTGCTGACCGGATTGCCATCGGGGCTGGGACTGCTGATCGCGGCGGCGTCGGCGATGGTCGCGGGGGCGACTGTCGAAACGCTGACCGGGCCTGCGCGATTACGTATTCCGCCGGGCAGATCTGGTTCATCATTCTGACGCTGGCAGTCGGAACCTACCTGATCCGTTTGTCGTTTCTGGGTCTTGTCGGGCGCCGGCCGATGCCGCCATTAGCCCTGCGCATGTTGCGCTATACGCCCGTCGCGGTGTTGCCCGGCATGGTTGCTCCCCTGGTCCTGTGGCCTGCCGCAACGGGCGGCGACACGGATCCGGCGCGTCTGCTGGCGGCGGTGGTCACGCTGGCGGTCGGGTTGACGACGCGCAGTCTGCTGGCCGCGATGGGGGCGGGTGCGATGACGCTTTACGCCGCCCTCGGGATCACTGCCCTGCTCTGATCGCGGCGTCTATTTCGGCGGCGGCGACGGATTTGTCGTCGGCGTCGTTCTCGCGGTATTCGTTTGTGATGACGCCGGGGATCTTGGCGAACTGGTCCATCAGGTTGTTGGGAAAGTACGATCCGCGGATATTTTCAAACCCCGGCAACGTGCGCAGGACTGCCGCTGTCGACCGGGTGCAGTTGGCCTTGGGGACCGGGCCGGCGACCATGAACCGTTGCAGCGCCATTTCAGCGACCTCGGGCGACACATTGACGCGCTGTGCGATCGTGTAGAACGTGATCCGCGAGTGATACGAGATGTAGTATTGTTCGATTTGCGGGGTGACGCCAAAGATCACGTCATTGCGTTCGGGAATCGACGAATGGCCGAAGGTGCCTGCCGGATCCCAGATCACCCGCTGGCTGGCGCTGACGATCATGCTGGTGTGGGCGCCATTGCCCGACCCGACATTGAGCATCGTAAACAGTTCGAGGTATTTCTGCCCAGGCTCTGCATAGAACGACCTGGCAACGAAATCGTCCGGGGCCCAGACCGACGGCGCACCGCAGGCGGCAAGTGCCAACGGGGCGCCAGCAATAAAGCTGCGGCGCAGCATCTTCGTTTCAGCTGACATCGGCGCTAGCCGTTGACCAGAGCGATGAAAATCAACAGGCCGACGGAGATCATCGCGCCCTTGGTCACCATATTCATGAACCCGGCAAAGGTCTTTTCCTGAACCGAGATATCCATCTCGCCGTGCTTGTATTCGGCCATGTCGTGGCTCCTTGGGCAAACCGTTTGGGGTGAGATAATCGAATTGGCGGACGATGTCACGCCCGCACCTAGGGTTTCGTTTTGACATCCTCGTGACGATCAAGACCTCGCCCCAGACGGAACCCGATGCGCGTCGGTTCGGCATGTTCGGCTTTTTTGGGCATAGCCACCAACATCACGTTCAACTGGCTGACATGCTGGATGATCTGGGTTTTCGGCCCGTTTTCGTCAGCGCCGTAAAAGGTCACGATGTCGGGGTCGAAATAGCCCATGCCGTCAATCCGGATCACCCCGGCGCTGCTGCCGGTGAACCCCATCGCGACCTCCTGGTCGGCGTCCAGCGTCTTTTCAAAGTTCTGGATATAGAGGATCAGCCGTTCGTGGGCCCATTGAGCGGGACTTTTCCGACCGAAAGGTTCCTGCAGGGCCGGTGGCAGGTGTTCGGTCTTTTGGCAGTCCCGGTCCGGGTCGGTGTAGACCTCGTGAACTTTCGGTAGTGCTGCGGCCTCAGCATATTCGGCTGATGTTTCGATGCTGTCCTGCAAAGGGCGTCTGGTCATAATGGCACCGCGGTTGTGTCCTTGATCTCTTCCATAACAAAACTGGCCGAAATGTCCGAGACTGAAACCCGCCCGATCAACCTTTTGTAAAATGCGTCGTAAGCGGGCACATCGGCGACACGGACCCGCAACACATAATCCAGTTCGCCGGTCATCCTGTAGGCGCCGACAACTTCTGGCATGGTGCGCAGGGCGTTCTGGAACGTCGCCATCCAGTCGGCGGCATGGGCATTGGTGCGGATCAGGACCATCACCGTCAGCGGACAGCCGACCTTTTCGGGGGCGACAAGGGCGACCCTGCCGCGGATCACGCCGGACTCCTCCATCTGCCTGATCCGCCGCCAGACGGCGTTGCGCGACAGATGTACCCGTTCACTGATGTCGTCGACGGTCAGGCTGGCATCCTGCTGCAGGTGTTTCAGGATATTTCGGTCAGTTGTATCAATGTTATGAGCCATGTTGGGACCTTATCCCAATTTCTTCGCGATACGAAGGGATTTTTGAGACCCGCGTGCGGCGGCATCAGATTAGTGTTATCGCATCGCAGCAGGAGAAATCAGATGTCGGATTCAACCCACACGCCCCGTAACGGCAACCCCTTTGCCGCCATATTCCTTGATCATCCGGCAACGGTGAACGAGACCTACCTTGGCCATATGCGGTTTGCCCTGTCGTTTTCGTTTTGGCTGGCAACCGCTGCCGCCGCGGCGTTGGTGCATGCGTTCGTGCCGGTCTTGTGCGAAACCGCGGCCAGCCGGATACTGTCCAAGTTGCATGCGCGCATTCAGGCACGGCACTGATTTCAGATGTGCCGGATCGCCGCCTATACCGGGCCTGCCATCCCACTTGAGAACATCATCGTCAAACCCGCCCATTCGCTGCTCAGCCAAAGTCAGCATGCGACCGAGGCCAAACTGGCCGTCAATGGCGACGGGTTTGGCATCGCATGGTACGGGGCCGGGGCGCAGCCGGGGCTTTACCGCGATGTGCTGCCGGCCTGGGCCGATGGCAATCTGACCAGCCTGTGCCGGATGGTCCATTCGCCCCTGTTCATCGGCCATATCCGGGCATCCACCGTGGGCGAGACGAGCCGGGCAAACTGTCATCCCTTCACCCAAGGTCGCTGGGCGTTTTGCCATAACGGGCAGGTGCCGCATTTTGCCCGGATCCGGCGACGGATGGAGGCGGCGTTGCCTGACGATCTGTTCGCAGCGCGGCGCGGCACCACGGATTCCGAAATGATATTCCTGACACTGCTTGCCAATGGGCTGGACGCCGATCCGCAGGCAGCCTTGCGGGCAACGTTGGACCTGATCGGCGCGGCAGGCGACGATGGGCCGGTGCGCCTGACGGTCGTGTTTTCGGACGGCGCAACGCTTTTTGCGTTTCGCCATGCGTCTGACGGGATCTGTCCGACGCTCTATGTGTCCGGGGTGCTGGATCATGGCGGGCGGGCGCTTGCCTCTGAACCCCTGTGCGGACAATCGGAACGCTGGACGGTGGTGCCGGTCGATACCTTGTGCGCCGTCAGTGCCGCCGGAGCGGCCATGCTGGGGTTGGCTGCCTGAGGGCGGTGCCCGGTTCATTGTAACGCCGGTTTTCTGCCCTAAGCGGCCAACTGCAATTTGCCCAGTCCGGCCCGCAGCGCCGTGACGCACTCTGCGTCAAAAGCCAGGCCGATATCCTTTTCCAGAATCGCAAAGCAATCGGCGATTGGCATTGCCCCCCGGTAGGGCCGTTCTGCCGAAAGTGCGTCGAACACATCGGCAACCGTCAGTATGCGCACCTCGAGGCAAATCTGGTCGCCTGCCAACCCATAGGGGTAGCCGCGCCCGTCGAGGCGTTCATGATGCGCCCCTGCAATCGGCGCGATATCGGCAAAGGCGGCGACCCGTTCCAGAATGCGTTCGGAGTGCCAGGGGTGACGTTTGACGGCAGCGAATTCGTCGGCGTCCAGTTTCGCGGGCTTGTCGAGTATCTGATTGCTGATCGCCAGCTTGCCCAGATCGTGCAACAAGGCGGCGCGGCGCAGCCAGCGACGATGCGGCGCGGTCAGCCCCATCTCTTCGGCGATGATGTCGGTATAGAGCGTCACGCGATTGGAATGGTCGGCGGTAAAGGGGCTTTTTGCGTCGACCACATCGGAAAACGCGCTGGCGATGTCATCCAGATAGGCGGCATCGACGGGGGCGGCGCGCAATGCCGGGGGCAGGTTGAACACACGGGATTCGAGGCTGTCGCTGGCCAGCACGGTCCAGAAATCGGGCATCGCCCGTGCGGCGTCAAAGGCTGTCACCAGCGCCGGGTCGAACCATTTTCTGGACCGTTTGCGCACCTCGGCAATCGCGGCATCCACCCCCTGATCGTTATGGAATATGTCGATCACCTGCGCCAGCAGGGCGATATTGGCCTGCTGCGGGATCGCCGCGCCCTTCAACGCTTCGGGTTTGCCGCCGCCGTCCCAGTGTTCGTCCAGACTGCGGATGCCGTCCTGCACGCCGGTGGAAAACCGCATCTTGGCGGCGATGTCGGCGCCCCGGTGGCAGCGGGCGGTAATCAGTTCGCGCGAAATCTGGCCGCCATTCTGCAGGATGTTCACGACGGCCCTGATCCGTTCTGACAGCCCCGCCTCGAGCCCGGTCTTGGCGAAAACGAACCGCAGGGCGGCGGTCAGGCTGCCGTCGATGGTCTTGAAATCGCGTTTGAAGGCGATGTCGTCGGCCAGATAGAGGTCGCAAATCCGGGCGGCATTGCTGGAACAGCCGAGGTCTTTCAGCAGCAAGGTGAAGTAGAGATCGTCGAGTGCCGCCGGGTTCAGCCCCAGCGCCATGCCGATATGGGTGCCGATCCAGGCGGCGCGCACGCAATGCCCCTGCGGCTGCCCCTCAGTGATGTCGAGCGCGTGGCTGAGCAGCCCCAGCAGTTCGGCAAGGTGCAGTGTCGGCGCGGCAGCGCGGGGCTGGTCATAAAGGCGGTAGGGCATGGGCGGCCTCGGGCGTTGGTCGCGCCAGCCTAGTCCATCAGCCTTGCCAAACCGTTTAGGCTGCCTGCCAGCGATAGGCCCCGTCGTCGTCCAGCCAGCGGGTCGCCCGGCCACGCTGGTGCAGGTAGTTCAAGTTCGCGAGCGTCTCGACCAGCGCGAGGCCATATTCGCCGGCCCCGATGTCGCGCTTGAACAATGGTGCAAAGCAGGTGCCGCCTGTTTGCGGCGTCGCCAGATGGGCGTGCAGCCGGTCCAATGCCGTGATGTGGTTGTCGATCATCTGCTGCAAGCGAAACGGCAGCCCGACAAAGGGAAGCTTGTGACCGCCAAGGACAAGTTGATCGTCGCGGGCATGTTGCATGAGGTCGGCGCAGGAGATCAGCCATTCGCCCAAAGGGTCGGCCTCGGGTTCTGTCGGGTACACGCCGATATTGGGGCTGATCGACGGGAGAAGCTGATCGGACCCCAGCACCAGATTGTCGTCCATGCTCCAGAACGTGACCTGTTCCGGGGCGTGGCCGTGGCCGATGCGGACAGTCCAGTCTCGCCCGCCCATCTTGATGGTGTCGCCCTGTTGCAGCCGGGTGAACCCCAGCGGCAAAGTGGCGACGCAATCGGCAAAGTTGAACGGGCGTTCAGCCTGCCGCCGGGCCAGCAGATCCGGTGCCATCCCGGAACGGCGATAGAAATCGACTGTTTCGGGCGGATATGTCGGCTGTTCGTCCAGCGTCAGCATTCGGGTCATCAGCCAGGCCGTACGACTGATCAAAAGTTCCGCGCCGCGTGCCACGAACCAGCCCGCCAGCCCAACGTGATCGGGGTGATGGTGGGT
>JBBKXP010000371.1:0-3919 GCA_037969545.1 Paracoccaceae bacterium
GGGTGTCGCTGCTGGTGTACGTGTTCTTCCTGGACAACAAGGGACGCAACTGGCTGGACCATTCGGATGAGATGGCCGCCAAATAGCGCGGTCGGGATCATTAAATGATTGAGTATGCCGGGCCCGAAGGCTTTCTTTGCGAATGAGGTGAACATGACCCCGAAAGTTGCCATCGATCTGGAGCGAAGGAGGCGCGAGCCATGAAGATCGTCATCAATGGATCAGGCATCGCCGGCACGACGCTCGCGTACTGGCTGAGCAAGTACGGGCACGACGTGGTGCTGGTCGAGCAGGCACCGAGCCTTCGTGCAGGTGGGTACATCATCAACCTGTGGGGCATCGGCTACGACGTAGTCGAGAAGATGGGGGTGCTGCCGCGCTTGCAGGACTTGCAGTACTTCGCGGATGAACTGCGCCTGGTGGACGCGCAGGGACGTACCTGCGGAGGCTATCCGGCCAGTGTTTTGTTGCGCTTGACCCAAGGGCGTCTCATGGCTCTGGCACGCTCGGACATTGCCCGCACCATCCATGACCAGTTGAACGGGAAGGTTGAGATGATCTTCGGGGATTCCCTGGCCGCCATCGAGGATGGCGAGAGCCACGTAAAGGTCTGCTTCAACCATGCACCCGGGCGCGAGGTCGATCTGGTGATTGGTGCAGACGGTCTGCATTCGCGCGTCCGCCAACTCGCGTTCGGCCCGGAAAGCCGCTTTGAGTTCCCGCTTGGTTGCCATGTGGCCGCGTTCGAAATCGAAGGCTATCGCCCGCGGGATGAGCTCATCTCGGTCATGCACGGTGCGCCAGGACGATACATCTCCCGCTTCCCGACGCGTGATGACAAAACGGTGTTCTTCATGGTGTTGCGGGACGAATATCTACCAGGCGGGCTGCCTCCTGCTCGGTCGGCGCGCAAAGCGGCACTCACCAAAGTGTTTGCCGACGTTGGCTGGGAGTGCCCCGGGATCTTCGCGGGTCTGGAACGCGTTGACGACATCTACTTCGACAGCGTCAGCCAGATCCGAATGGATCGCTGGACGAGAGGCAGGGTGGCACTGGTTGGCGACGCGGCGGCATGCCCGTCGTTGATATCCGGCGAAGGCGCGGGCCTGGCGATCGCCGAGGCATACGTGCTGGCGGGTGAGATTCACAAGAGCTGTGGCGACCACGCACTAGCTTTCGCCCGCTATGAAGCGCGCATGCGGCCGTTCCTCGCACGCAAACAGAAGTCGGCAGCAAAGCTGGTCCCTTCGTTTGTTCCAAAGAGCTCGCTCGGTATCAGCGCACGCAACTTTGCGACCCGCTTGATGCGCCTTCCGGTCTTTCCAGAACTTCTGATGGGTCGCCACCTGCATGACGATATCGAGTTGCCGGACTATTGAGGAATGGAGCGAAAAGGGGCGAGAAAAGGGGACGGTCCCCTTTTCACCGCTACTCAACACGATGTTGAATGTCGCCAGTGGCGCGACGTGGGTGTCACTGCATCATGGCGGCGGGGCGGGGATGGGCTATTCGCAGCACAGCGGGTGGTGATTGTCTGCGACGGGACCGCCGAGGCGGACAAGCGGATTGCGAGGGCGCTGTGGAACGATCCGGCCACTGGCGTGATGCGGCATGCGGATGCGGGGTAAGACATTGCGAAGGCGTGTGCGAAGGATCGGGGCTTGAAGTTGCCGATGGGATGAGGTCAGAAATTGATCCTGACCCCTTTGACTGAAAGGCGGGAATTGAAGCTCGGCCATAATTTTCAGGCTGGTCCGCCTTTCTGCATTTGATGCACCATGGCGGCTGTTAGTGCCTGGCCTCCAATGGCCCACTGACCTTCGGGCACTTCCTCGATCTTTACCCAGGTCACCGAGCGCATGGTTTCACCTTCGATCCCGACCATCGTGTCGGTAATCTTGGTAATCATTTCTGCTTTTTCCTCGGCGGTGAAAACGTTTTCGATCAGGTTGATGGTGACGAGAGGCATTGCTGTTTCTCCAGATGTTGGTCAGGTTTGATGGTTGTCAGGCGGTTGCCGCCTGATGTGTGCTTAGGCAGAGGCAGTTGCGACAAGGGACTAGTGCATCTGTCTGTGAAGAAGTGAACGGAGGCTTGTAAATGTCTCCTACATCTTTGGATTAGGTTGCGAAGCAATGTGCGGTTGTAGTTGTTTGGGCGTCGGCTGTATCGGGTTCGGTGTGGGCCCGTTGGGCGACCTCGAACTCCACTGTAATTGGAGTGCCATTGCGAAGGGTGTCGAGGGTGACGCACAGCATTTCGGTCTGCTGGACGAGCATCGCGCCGACCTGAGGGTCAGCCTTGGAATCGAGTTCCAGTGAGAGACGGCACTGCATCTGACGAAATCCCGGTCGGACCGAACGGCTCATCGCGAGACACCCTCGCACGTCCGCGTCACCATTGACCTCGACTTCGAGTCGTTCGATGCGCACGCCGAGTCGATCAGCGATCATGCGCACCGTGCTGTCCAGGCAGGCTGCAAGCGCCGCGCAAAGCAGGTGTCCCGGGTTGGGGAGGTCGTCGGAGCCCCCGACCTTGCCGTCTATGCCGTAATGCCAGGAAATTTCTGGGAAGCCAGTCGGCAAGACGCTGCCATGAACTGCATCGGTCGCGCCCGTATAGAGGGTGCGCACTTCCTTATAAGAAAGCGCCTTGGTTGGATCCTCGCGATACAGTAGGCGGAGGGGATCTTGGCGGAGAGCGACAAAAGAATCCGGGTTCTTCATTGCATTTCCCTTATTTAGAACGCACGATCGTGCGTATTGATTAGATAGTACGTCCGTGCGTTCTAAGTGTCAAGGAAAACATGACCTCATCTAAACGCAAATGCAAACGCATACGAATCGACGGTGAAAAGTCACGGGAACGCGTACTCGAATCGGCGATACGACTCGCGGCGATCGAAGGGCTTGAGCGGCTCTCGCTGTCGCGCCTCGCCGAGGCCGCAGGGCTCAGCAAGAGCGGGCTCTTCGGGCTCTTCGGCTCCAAAGAAGACCTGCAGTTCGCGATCATCGTCAAAGCGCGGGAGGTCTTCACGCACGAGGTGGTGATGCCGGCGCTTGCCGTTCCCGAAGGCGCACCAAGATTGCGCGCGTTCTGCGAGGGCTACTTGGATCACATCGCCTTGCGGGAGTGGCCGAGTGGATGCTTCTTTGCTTCGGTCGCGTCCGAAGTTGGCGGCCGCCCCGGGCCCATCCGCGATCGCGTGGCCACGGAACAAAAGCAGTGGGCTTCATTGCTCCGGGACAGCGCGACGCGCGCCGCTGAACTCGGGCAGCTCCGATCGAAGGAGTCGCCCCAGCAACTCGCCTTCGAGCTCGGCGTAATGCTCACCGGCGCGGACATCGTGTACTTGCTCCACCGCGACCCCGAAATCCTCGAGCGGGTACGCTCCGCGCTCGAAGATCGTCTCGGAAAGGGAGGCAGCTCCGAAAATGGATCAGAGAACAGTTCCGTTTGAATCGCGTTCAGGTGAGAGGCTTCGCCCGCGAAATATCCCCTGACCCCATTTCCTCTACATTTCGCTGCCAACCTCATTCCGCAAGATCAACGTGGCAAAAAGGTGCCAGGGACAATTTCCCCAACGGAGATCAGGGGGTAGTGTCGATTTTTCCTGGCCCACTCGCGACTCGGGGCTCACAAGGGGAACACGTGCGAAAGGGTGCCGGGGACAAATCCCGCGGCGAAATTCCTCACGCCACATTGCCGCCGCCGGCCTGACACTCCACATCCGTCTACGCGCGCAGCGAGCGCCCGCATCCGATGTCCCCATCGACGCCATCCCGCCGCCAGTGGCCCGCGCATGTCGGGCAATATCTGCGCACGCTCGCCATCAATGCCGACGACCACCTGGATGCAGCGCACCAACGCCTTGCTGCACGCTTCGGCTTCAACCAGCCGCGGCATATCGCTGCTTACC
>JBBKXP010000372.1:0-5534 GCA_037969545.1 Paracoccaceae bacterium
TTGCCAACAAACCCGACCTGATCGCCATCGAAGGCGGATCCACCGACAGCGGGCCGTCCTATCTGGGCGGGGGAGTCTCGAAATACGCCCGATCTTCGACCAAGGTCGAATGGGCCGGACTGATCGCGGCGCGGGCACGGGCATGCGTGCCACTGGTGATCGGCACGGCGGGAACCTGCGGCGCGGATGCGGTAGTGGACTGGCTCTATGACATCACGTTGGAGATCTTGGCCGAACAGGGGTTAAGCGCGAAAATCGCCGTGCTGAAATCGGAACAGCCCGCCGACCGGGTCAAGTCGGCGCTGGCCGGTGGCCGGATTACCCCCCTGCCCCACGCCCCCGCAATTGACGATGCCCTGCTCGACAGTTGCACCCACATCGTTGCCCTTGCCGGGGCTGAACAGATCGCCGCGGCGCTGGACACGGGTGCCGATATCGTCATTGCCGGGCGCACCACTGACACCGCGATCATCGCCGCGATGCCGTTGACGCGCGGCTGCAACGCGGGTGCGGCGTGGCATGGGGCCAAGGTGGGCGAATGTGGCGCGCTCTGCGCCACCAACCCGCAATCGGGCGTGGTGCAGGTCGATATCGACGAGACCGGCTTTACCGTGACTCCCCTGGCCGACGGGGCAAAGGCGACGCCGCATACCGTCTCGGCGCATATGCTTTATGAAAACTCCGACCCCTTCATCCTGTATGAACCCGGCGGGCATCTCGACGTGACGGCGGCGAAATACAAGGCGGTGGATGATCGCTCGGTCCGGGTCGAAGGATCGGTCTGGCACCCCGCACATGCCTATACGGTCAAGCTCGAAGGGTCGCGCATTGTCGGCTACCAGACGATCATGATGGCGACCATCCGCGATGCGCATTACGTCGCCAACGTCCAAGACTGGTGCGACGACATACTCACGCGACACGCCGCCAAGATACGCGCACGTATGGGCGACGTGGACTGCCGCACCGAACTGCGCATCATCGGGCAGGACGCCACACTTGGCGCCTTGGAAAACCGCCACGTCACCCCGACCGAAGTGGGCGTATTGGGTATCGTCACGGCACCCACGCAGGAACAGGCGCAGGAAATCGCCAAATACCTGAACCCCTACCTGCTGCACCATCCGCTGACACAGGACGAGGAACAGCCGACATTCGCGTTTCCCTTTTCACCCGCCGAGATCGACCGGGGCGCGGCATACGAGTTCTGTCTGAACCACGTGATGACGCTGGCCGATCCGATGGACGCGTTTCGGCTCGAGGTGCGCAATGCCTGAAATCGGCCAGATCGCGCAAAAAGTGCGATCCAAGAACGCTGGACCATTCTGGCTGACAATCGACATCTTCTGCGGAACCGCTGCGGCCTATGACCAGATCGTGAGGGGGCTGTCGACTGACCGGATCGCGGCACTGTTCGAATGCCCGGCCGAAACCATCAAGCGATTCGACATCGCAGACCTGAACGTGCTGAAATTCAGTCTGCCCCGCCCGGCCATTCAGGGAACGGCGGTGGATCGCGACATGCACGGCGCGGCATGGGGACCTTTGGTGGCCGAGGTCTCGATCAACTGACTGTCCATGACCTGTGCAAAGTCTTGGCAATCTTCTTGCAAGAAAATTGAGGATCGGGAAAGGGTGGTACCACGTCCTGGTCTCGAACCAGGGACCTCTTGATCCACAATCAAGCGCTCTAACCTACTGAGCTAACGCGGCACGCCGACGGATTTAGCGCCCGTGCGATATGATTGCAAGGGCCGATCCACCCTTGCGTAGGCGGCCCTCGCCGCGCTACCACGGACGCCGCACCGCACGGAGACCGACAATGGGCATCGATACCGAACGCGACACCGAGGCCAACATGCAGATCGGCCCGACCAGCCTTGGCATGGTACGCATATTCATCGAATCCGGCGGAGTCGAAGTCCCAATGGATTTCGAACCCGATGAAGCCGACGAGATCGCCGAGGAAATCCGCGCGGCCGCCATCGCGGCGCGCACTGTATCCAAACGCTAGACCGGTCCCAAAAACGGCGGCACGCCGGGGTCGCGGGCGGCCTGGGTACGCAGCGCTGCGTGGCGGGCGAATTTCTGCACGACGACCTTGCGCCGCGCCGGGGACAGCCGGGTTTCTGACCCCATCCGCACCACTTCGGCGCCGTATGGATCCGCGACGATCAACCCGCTGTCGTCGGGCAGCAGTTCGGTCGGAAATTCGGTGCCGACGGCCCAGAAGAACCGATCACACCAGTCCAGATAGCCGCGCCATTTGGCGTCGGCCATGTAGTCGGCACGCGACGATTTGCATTCGATGATCCAGATTTCGCCCTTGGGGCCCAGCGCCATCACATCGACGCGCAGTCCTCCAGCCGGGACCAGTTCCTCGACTGTGACAAAGTCGTAGGTTCGCAGATGCCGACAAACCCCCCGCGCCAGCAGTTGGCCGGGTTGCAAGGCAACGAAATTTGCGGCGTCGTTCATACCGTAAAACATGAACAATAGGTGAACAAAAATCAAAGAAAAAATCACATCGGCACATTCAGGTCGATTGTGGTCCGATTGTGGCGCCTGCCGCCAGATCACGACCGAAAAGACCTCAGGCACGCCATGATTGCGCCACAGGCATGATCAACTAATGCTCAACACACCAAACACGGAGCTGCCCCGATGTCCTTGCTGTCTCACCTCTTCACCGATATCTCGTTTTTCGAGGTGTCCATGTCCCTTGTCGCCCTCGGCATGATCGAGCGGATGCTGTACCTGCTGCCCGAACACATTGTCGGCGACGGTGGTTGGCTGCTCGACACCGGGGCGTCCGAATAATCACCCCTTGCGCGAACGCCGGAGCCGCCTTAGCTGTAAAGACGGCGGGCTTCTGCCCCTCTCGTGACCAGCGTTAGATTCCAGCGGCCTTAAGCAAATCCGAGGGAGCTGGCTCTGTCCAGGTTCAGGCCTGATTAACTGGCGCCCACCTGTAAACACAGGTCCTCGGGAACAAAACGCCCACGGTTGCCGCGGTTCCCGCCACCAAATTGCCCGACATGGTCAATCCGTGCTGCGTGCCAGCGCGATGAACGAAACGCCGGACGAAACGAAATTGAGCCCCAACAGCAGCCCAAGCGCCCAAAGCGCGGTACCCGGCAGCCCGGCGATCAGCAGCAGACCCAGGATAAATGACGCCGCGCCCGAAATCGCCAACCAGACCCACCCCCGGCGCGGTCGGTGATTGATTGCAATCGCCGCCTCGAAACCGCCCTGCACCAGAAACAGAAGACCAACAAGCAATGTCAGCCCGACCAGCCCGGTCAGCGGAAAAAAGGCCAGATAGACACCCACTGCCAGATGCAGCACCCCGATCGCACCACTCCAAAGCGCCGACGACCAGTCGCGCGCCTGAAACGCATTGTATAGCACTGCCGCCCCGGTCAGCAGGAACAGCCACCCCACCATCGTCTTGGCGGCGATGCTGGCGATCAACGGAAACAGGATCGCCAGAAATCCAAGGCAGATCAGAATGATCCCAAGAATGGTAAAGCGCCGGCTATGGGCACGGATGATATCGTTCAGCCGGTCAAAATCGGACCCTTTCGGATCGCGCGATGTTGGTTCGGTCATCTGGCAGGCCTTTGGTGGCGCAGCCTGGTTTGCTGCAATGGAATTTCAGCGACCATATGCAGGGCGCGCCGCGTCGTACTATTTTCTGCCATCACCACGACGGAGACCTCGAACAGAAAACCCCATAAACTGAAGGCGTTGAACACCCAAGAAGGACTGGTCGCATGTCCCGCAAGCATAGGACCCAATTTATGACATTGGAAGGGATCAGAATGCTTCTGGAATCGCCTCGTGCGCCATATGGTCAAGCACCGCATTGACGAATTTCGGTTCCTTGCCGCCGTCAAAGAACGCCCGCGCCACATCGACATATTCGACGATGATGACCTTGGGCGGGGTATCGGCGGCAATCATCTCGGCCCCGGCGGCGCGAAACAGCGCACGCAGCGTCGGGTCGATCCGGCCCAGCGGCCATTTGGCGACCAGCGCCCGGTCCGTCATCTGGTCGATCTTCGCCTGATTATCGACGGCCCCGTCGACCAGCCCCTGAAATGTCGATACATCGCCCTCGGCCATTTCAACACCTTCATAGATCGCGCCAAAACGGTGATCGACGAATTCGCGGATAACCCCTTCGACGGTCTGACCAGACGATTCCATCTGAAACAGCGCCTGCACCGCATAGAACCGCGCCGCTGATTTCATCTTCCGCATCTGGTTGCCCGAAACTGTCATACCGTCGTGCCGCCCTTTGCAAGCAGGATGTCGCGGCCAAATCCGATCGCTTTTTCGGACTTGCCCCATTTCCGGGTCAGCGCGATCAGATGCAACGCCGCAGCGGCCGCTCCGCCACCCTTGTTCTGCCCATTGGAATCGGCACGAACCGCCGCCTGATCATAATTTTCCACTGTCAGAATGCCATTGCCGATGCACAGCCCCTGAAGGCCCAACAGTTGCAAGGCGCGGCTGCTGTCGTTGCAAACCGTATCGTAATGCGTCGTCTCGCCCCGGATCACACAGCCCAGCGCCACATAGCCGTCAAAATTACCCATCCGCTCGGCGATGCCGATTGTCGTGGGGATTTCCAGCGCGCCGGGAACGTGAACAATCTCGTGCGTCGCTCCGGTGGCGTCCAGTTCGGCAATCGCCCCGGCGACCTGCTGGTCGGAAATGTCCGTGTAGTAGGGCGATGCGACGATCAACACCTTGACCGGTTTGTCAAACTCCGGGCGTGCCAGCGAATGGTGCGTTGGGCCAGCCATCAACCGATCTCCGATATCTTGCGGGTGGCGACGATCTCGAGGCCATAGGCCTCAAGACCAACCACCTTTGGTCTGGGGGAATTGGTCAACAGGATCAGTTTGTGAATACCCAGTGACGACAGGATTTGCGCGCCCAGACCATACTGACGCAAGGTCTGCGGCGATACTTCGTGCGCCCCGGTGAGCTTCATATGCAGATCGCGCAGCAAAACCAGTGCGCCGCGCCCTTCGTCGGCGATCACCCGCATCGCATCACCGAATTCGCCCGCCCGACCCATGCCGCCGGTCCCCACGACATCCAGCAGCGGGTCCATCGCATGCATCCGCACCAGCACCGGGTCGTCGCCCGAAATATCGCCTTTGATCAGTGCGATATGTTCGGCCCCTTGGGTTTCGTCAGTAAAGACGCGCATCTCCCATTCGCCGCCAAATTCGCTGGTAATCGTCTCGACGCCATGGGCCTTGACCAGATTGTCGTGCCGGCGGCGATAGGCGATCAGATCGGAAATCGTGCCGATCTTGAGGTTGTGCAACTGGGCGAACGCGACCAGATCAGGCAGCCGCGCCATGCTGCCGTCTTCTTTCATGATCTCGCAGATCACACCGCTGGGATTCAGCCCGGCAAGTCGCGAAATGTCCACCGCCGCCTCGGTATGGCCGGCACGAACCAGCACGCCGCCTTCGCGCGCCCGCAGCGGAAAAACGTGGCCGGGGGTGGCG
>JBBKXP010000373.1:0-2734 GCA_037969545.1 Paracoccaceae bacterium
CCGCTGGTGTTGCACGTCAAGAGCCGCGAAGTGACGCTGCCCGGTTTCCACAACGGGGTCGCCCGTGCCACCTTTTACGATCTGTGCGGCCGCCCCCTGGGTGCTGCCGACTACCTCGCGCTGGCCGATGCGGTGCGGGTCCTGATCATCGAGGATATACCGAACCTGAGCAGCGATAACTTTAACGAGGCCAAGCGGTTCGTCACCTTGATCGACGCGTTGTACGAGGCCCGGGTCCGCCTGATCTGCTCTGCCGCCGCCCGTCCGGACATGCTATACGTCGAGGGCGAAGGCGCGTTTGAATTTGAACGGACTGCCAGCCGGCTGATCGAAATGCAGGCAGATGGTTGGGGCGACGTCGCGGCGACCACCTGAGCGTGGCGCGATGCCGCGTCCCGACCACCGGCCGGGTCAGACTTTCCGGGCATTCTTTCGGAAAAACAATCGACAAGGACAGCCACCCCAGGTCGGTGATGGCCAGGCGCAGATAATTTGATCATTTTCCTGTGGCAGCCTGCCGCCAAACCGATATTCTGCGCGCCAGACGACACTTCCTGGGAACCAACCGATGAAAAACGCCGAGATTGCCAAGCGCCGCGAAACCGCGATTGCCCGTGGCGTCGGGATGATGACGCAAATCTACGTTGAAAAGGCGCTGAACGCCGAGGTCTGGGATGTCGAAGGCAACCGCTACATCGATTTTGCCGCCGGAATCGCCGTGGTCAACACCGGGCATCGCCACCCCAAGGTGATGGCTGCGGTGCAAAAGCAGTTGGAAAGCTTCACCCACACCTGCCATCAGGTCTTGCCATACGAAAACTATATCCGGCTGGGCGAGCGGCTGAATGCCCTTGTCCCCGGCGATTTCGACAAACGCACGATGTTCGTCACGACCGGGGCCGAAGCGGTGGAAAACGCCGTCAAGATCGCTCGTTTCCACACCAAACGGCAGGCGGTCATCGCATTCGGCGGCGCGTTTCACGGCCGCACCTTCATGGGCATGTCGCTGACCGGCAAGGTGCAGCCCTACAAGGCCGGTTTCGGCACGATGATGCCCGATATCTATCACGTGCCCTTTCCGATCGAACTGCACGGCACCTCTGTGGACAGTGCGATGAAAGGCATCACCGCGCTGTTCAAGGCCGATCTTGATCCCGGCCGGGTTGCCGCGATCATCATCGAACCGGTGCAGGGCGAGGGCGGATTCTATCAGGCCCCGGTGGCCCTGATGCGCGAACTGCGCAAACTGTGCGACGCCCACGAGATCGTCCTGATCGCCGACGAGGTGCAGACCGGCTTTGCGCGCACCGGCAAGCTGTTCGCGATGGAACATTACGACGTCGCCGCCGACATCACGACGATGGCCAAGGGGCTGGCCGGCGGGCTCCCGCTGGCGGCGCTGACGGGCCGGGCCGATATCATGGATGCCTGCAACCCCGGCGGGCTGGGCGGCACCTATGGCGGTAACCCCATCGGCATTGCCGCCGCCAACGCGGTGCTGGACGTGATCGCGGAAGAAGATCTGTGCCGCCGCGCCAATGAACTCGGCAGCCGGTTGCGTCAGCGACTGGAAGGCCTGCGCGAAAACACCCCGCAGATCGCTGAAATCCGTGGACCGGGCTTTATGGTGGCCGTCGAATTCAACCTGCCGGGCAGCCACACACCGGACCCCGATTTCACCAACCGGGTCAAGGCAGAGGCGCTGCAGCGGGGGCTGGTCCTGCTCACCTGCGGGGTTTACGGCAACGTCATCCGGTTCCTGGCACCGATCACGATTCCCGACGATCAGTTCGCCGAAGCGATGGACATTCTCGAAGCCGCGGTCGACGCCGCCAAGGTCTGATCGGGCGGAACGGCTGCGCCGCCCGTGATTTGCCCTGCGGGCGGTATGGGGGCGCTGCCCCCGTCCCGGATCATATCCGGGACTCCCCCCGAGTATTTTTGACCAAAAGAAGGCGCAAGGAGAGGCCGACGACCGCGTTGTCACGGCCTCGGCAAGCGTCGGTATTTGCGCGAAGTGAGTCCCGGATCAAGGAAAATCGAATCGGCGACGGACCTAATCCTCGACTTGATTTACCCGCAGCACATGTCCGGCGAGATAGAGCGAGCCGCAGATCAGGATCCGCGCGGTTTTGTCCCGCCCGATGATCTGGCGGATGGCATCCTGCACCGATCCGGCGATATGGGTTTCCAGTCCGACCGCCGCCGCATGCCGCGCCGTCTCGGTCGCCGGAACCGTGTTCGCCTCGTCCGGGATCGATACCGCGGTAAGGCTGCGGGCAACGCCGGCGAGCGGGCGCAGATAGCCGGCGATGTCCTTGGTGTTCAGCATGCCGCAGATCAGATGCGTCGGCCGTTCGCCCTGCTGGCGCAACGTCGCCGCCAGTGCATGCCCCGCCGAAGGATTGTGGCCGCCATCGAGCCAGAGTTCGGCCGGGCGGGCCAGATCGACCAGCACGCCGGATTTGAGGTGTTCCATCCGGGCCGGCCAGAACGCCCGCGTCACCGCCGCCTCATTTGCCGCATCGCCCATGTCCAGCGCCCGCAGCACCGCCAGCGCCGCCCCGGCATTCATGATCTGGTGCGGCCCGGGCAGGTTGGGCAGCGGCAGGTCAAGCAGGCCGCTTTCGTCCTGAAACACCAGCCTGTCAGCCTCGCGCCCGACGTGCCAGTGTTGCCCGTAGGCAAGCAGGGGGGCGGCCATGCGCCGGGCCTTGGCCTCGATGACGTCCAT
>JBBKXP010000374.1:0-12160 GCA_037969545.1 Paracoccaceae bacterium
CATACAGATGCGGCGCCATCTGCGCGTTATAGGTTTCGGCGATGGCGGCGATCTTCTTGCCCTCCCAAATCCCGCCGGACCGCCCCAGCGCGGGTTGCAGGATGCTGACGCCGTGGCGCAGCGCCTCGGCAAATTCGGCCTTGGTGGTCAGGCGTTCGCCGGTGGCGACGGGGATGCGGACAGAGGCCGCCACCTTGGCCAGTTCGGCGGGGTTGTCGGGCGGGATCGGTTCCTCGAACCAGAGCGGGCTGTAGGGTTCCAGCGCCTGCCCCAGCCGGATCGCGCCGCCGGTGCTGAACTGCCCATGCGTGCCGAACAGGATGTCGGCACGGTCGCCTACGGCTTCGCGCACCGCCTTGCAGAACGCCACCGACAGCGAAATGTCCGACAAGGCCGGCATGTGCCCGCCGCGGATCGTATAGGGGCCGGCAGGGTCGAACTTGACTGCCGTATAGCCTTTGTCGACCATCGCCAGCGCCGCCTCTGCCGCCATGTCGGGCGACGCCCAGAAATCGGGCAGGGCATGACCCTTTTGCGGATAAAGATAGGTATAGGCGCGGATCCGGTCATTCATCCGGCCGCCGATCAGGGCATGCACCGGGCGGTCGCGGTCCTTGCCCAGAATGTCCCAGCAGGCGATCTCAAGGCCGCTCCAGGCCCCCATGACCGTCAGGTCGGGGCGCTGGGTGAACCCGGCGGAATAGACCCGGCGGAACATCAGTTCGATATTCTCGGGGTTCTCGCCCGCCATGTGGCGTTCGTACACGTCGCGGATGACCGCCTTCATCGCCTCGGGGCCGACCGACGACGCATAGCATTCGCCGTAACCCACAACCCCGGTGTCGGTCGTCACCTTGGGGATGATCCAGTAGCGGCCGCCCCAACCGGGCGCCGGGGGGCCTGTGACAATCACGTCGAGATCGGCGAGTTTCATGGCATCGACCCTTCTCTTGCAACTTCTTTTGGCCAAAAATACTCCGGGGGGAGGGCCGCAGGACCGGGGGCAGCTCCCCCCCTTACCCCTTGCCGAACACGATAACGTTGCGTTTGGCTGACCCGGTGCGCGTATCGGCGATCGCCTCATTGATCCGCGCCAAGGGATAGCGCCCCGATATTAGCTCGTCCAGTTTCAGGCGTTTCTGCTGATAAAGATCGACCATCCACGGAATATCGCGCTTGATCACGGCATTGCCCATCTTCGACCCGATCATCCCCTGACTCCAGGCAGCAAGGTTGGTGATTTCATAGCTGGACGTCTGCCCGGTATGCGGCATCCCTACCAGCACGATATTGCCACCCTTGCCGATATAATTGACGGCCTGTTCATAGGCTTTGGCCGATCCGACCGTGACGAACACCGCATCGGCCCCACGCCCCATGATCGCCTGCGCCTTGGTCCATGGTTCAGCCTCGGTCGCCAAAACCCCGTCCGTCGCGCCGAAATCGCGGGCAATCGCCAGCTTTTCCTCGGACATATCGACCGCCACGATCCGTCGCGCACCCGCAATCCGCGCACCTTGAATCGCATTCAGCCCGACACCCCCCGCGCCGATCACCACGCAATCCTGCCCGGCGCGGAGTTTCGCCGCGTTCACCACGGCACCGATCCCGGTGATCACCCCGCAGGCGAGCAGCGAAGCCGCGTCCAGCGCCATGTCGGCAGGCACCCGCACCACCTGACTTTGATCCACCACCACCTTTTCAGCAAAGGCGCCGCAGGCCATCGCCTGATGCAGCTTGCCGCCATCGGCGGTTTTCAACGGCCCGTGGTCGCCGTCATAGGCAGTGTCGCAGGCGGTCGGTTTGCCCTCGGAACAGGGCGCACAATGGCCGCAGGCGCGGATCAGGGTGACGACGACCGGGTCGCCGATGCTGACGCCGCGCACGGCCTCGCCCACCGCGCTCACATGGCCTGCAGCCTCGTGTCCGTAAACGGCAGGGAGCGATCCGCCCCAGCCGCCGTCCATATAGGTGATGTCGGAATGGCAGATTGCGCAGGCGGCCAGCGTCACCTCGACCTCGGCCCCGGCGGGTGCCCGCAGGGCGACAGTTTCGACGGTCAGCGGTTGGCCGAATTCATGGCAGACTGCGGCTTGGATTGCGGGCATGGGGGCGTCCTTGAGGCTTGATTTCACGCCAGACATTCGCCGGAAGCCGCGCCAATGCAATCCCTAAACCGACACCTGACGTCGCGGACGGCTGACAAAGATGCCCAGACACAAAATGATCAGCGCCGCCGACAGCAGAAATGGTGCCCCTGGCAAATAGAGTGGCGCGGTGTCGGTGGTAAAGAACCAGAAAGTCTGGGTCATCAGCAGCGGCGCCACGATCGTGCCGACCGCATTGACTGACGACAGCGTGCCCTGCAGTTCGCCTTGCTGATTATCCGCTGCCCGGCGTGACATGATCCCCTGCATCGCCGGGCCGGCGATCGAACCAAATGCGGTCAGCAGCAGCCGACCGACCTCGGGCAGGGCGCCGATCTGGGCAAAGGCCCCCAGCGGGTTGGCGCGGGCCCAGCGGAATGGGCGGCGAATGCGATCGGTGACGGTTTCGGGCAAGACGACATAGCCGAACGTCAGGTTGGCAAATGCCAGCGCGGCGGCGGCATAGAACGGTGCGCGCGTGCCGAAACCGGCCAGAATTCCACCGATCAGCGGTCCAAGAACAAAACCGACACCAAAGGCGGCGCCGATCAGGCCAAAGTTGGCGGCCTTTTCGGCGGGTTTGGACAGGTCGGCGACATAGGCGCTCGCGGTTGATTGGGTCGCAGCGGTGATCCCGCCGATGATCCGGCCTGCCAGCAACAGCCAGATTGTGCCCGCAAGCGCCATGACCAGATAGTCGAGGGACATCACGAAAAGCGCGATCAGCAGCACTGGCCGGCGACCGAATCTGTCAGAGATACTGCCGATCGTCGGGCCGAACAGGAACTGCATGACCGCAAACGATGTCGCCAGCAGTCCGCCCCAGACCGCGGCATTGCCCAGATCGCAGACATGCACCTCGCGGATCAGGGTTGGCATGATCGACATGATCAGCCCGATTCCCATTGCGTCGATCACCACGGTGATCAGGATAAAGACAAAGGGCAGGCGGTTTGGCATGTGCTGGCTCGGGCTGATGATCGTCGCGATGTAAACCGGCTGATTCAGATTGCAAGCCGGGTCGGCGCTTGGCTGAACCGGGTCAGTCCAGCGGTCAGTGCAGAGGCCACGAACGGCGCACCAGCGGATCCGCCCCGCTCACCCACGATGGACCCTGCCAAAATCAAGTCGTCAGAATGCCGGCGCCGACCAGGACCAGAAGGCCCCCCGCAATCTCGCGTCCTGTCAGCCCTTCGCCCAAGATCGCGGCGATAGCGAGAACCATCAGGGTTTCGGCGCCCAGGATCGCAACATAGGCCAGCCCAAGTTCGGTCCGCTGCAGCAACAATACCTCGCCGATGACGGCGGCGCCAAGGCACATCGCGATGGCCCCATAGGTGACAAGATGCGGCGAGTCGGAGGCCATTTTCATTCCGAGGGTGGCCACCGCATAGCCCGTCGCGCAGAGCGTAATCAAGAATAGCGGTTTCGTTGCCAATTCCAGCATCGTTGCAATCCCAATCGTTCAAGGCGAATCTTTGAATGGGGCAATGCTAGTCCGCGCCGACGGCTCCGCCTATGCTGGTATACCCGACCCTATGCCAAATCGGCGAGTCCCAGCCGCATATGCGCAATAATCTGCCCATGGTCGCTGGCGAGTTTATTGTAGGGCGCGTCGGGGTGGGATCCGTCGGTGATGTGGTCGTTCAGGACGCTGAAATACTCCATCTCGCCGATCTTGCCTGGATGGTCGGGATGGAAATGACGGCTTAGCAGGATCTGGTCGATACTTTCAAATTGGCCGTTGAAGGCGGTGGTAAAGACCATATCGCGCAACGATTTCCTGATAAACAAGTTCTCTGCCGAATACAGGCGGACCCGGTCGATACTGTCCTGAATCGCCGCGTTTTCCGCCGGGGTATAGCGGTCGTTCGCCGTCTGCGCATCGTGGCGCCGTATCCAATTGTAGTTTTTGAACGGCGCCTCGCCCAGCACCATGTCGGTACTGACCGCAGCCTCGCTGTCGTTGAAATCGCCGGTGACTATGACCGGGCGGTCGCGGTCCAGTTCGGCGATGATCTCGCGGCGCAGCACCCAGGCCTCGGCCATCCGGCGCAGTCCGGCGCGCAGGCTGCCAAGGGCGCGGCCGCCGGGATCATAGGCCAGCAGGTTTACCTCGGGCGCGAAATCAGCGCCTTCGGGCTTGATGTATTCACCCAATTTCGATTTCAGGTGGCAGTTGAAAACACTGATGACCTGATCACCGACAGGCACCCGGGCCATGATCAGAGGGCGGGAAAGCGCCGAAATGGTGAAACTGCCGGCATCGCCCAACTTGATGGTCAGTGGCGCGACAAGCGCCTGCAACACGCGTGGCGGTTCGGTAAATCCGAACCGCGACAGGATCGCCACGCCGGGGCGGCGGTGGCCCGGTGCCCCGTCATTGATGTTGGGCGCAAAGGCCAGCGCCGCGTCGGCGTAGGGGGCAAATGCCAGTTTCGAGAATATCGCCTTGCGGGCATATCGGCTGTCGGCCGGCGGAATCACCGCCGCATTTGCGGCAATCCCGCGCCGGTCGGTTTCGGCGATGACGGCGCGCAGGGCAGCTTCGTCAAAAATCTCTTGAAAGCCAATGATGTCGGCATTCATGTTCAGTAGCTGTTCGGCCAGCCAGGCCTGTTTCCAGGCATGTTCTTCGGGGCTGTAGCGTTCGAATTCGTAATACTCCTGATCCGCCCCGATCAGGTTCTTGACGTTGAAACTGGCGATCTTGAAGCGACTCATTTCAGGTATCAAGGGCTAGGGCAAAAACGCTCGGATCGACGTTGCCGCCGGTGGCGACGGCGATCACCGCATCGCCCGCAAGGCTTTCGGGATGATACAGCGCCGCCGCCAGCGCCGCTGCACCGCCCGGTTCGATCACGATGCGCAGGTGCGCGAATGCGACCGCCATCGCCCGCAGGCAGTCTGCCTCGCTGACCACGATGCCAGGGCCGCACAGCCGCTGCAGGATCGGAAAGGTCAGGTTGCCGGGTTGCGGCGTGATGATCGCGTCGCACAGCGATCCCGACAGGCGGGCGTTGCGCTGGATCGTGCCCGTCGCCAGTGATCGTGTCACATCGTCGAAACCCTCGGGTTCGACGGGGCGGGTCCGCAGCCCCGGTGCGTCAGCCGCAAGCGCCAGCGCGATCCCTGACGTCAGCCCGCCGCCACCGCAGCAGACCAGCACATCCGCCTGCGCGATCCCAAGGGCATTGGCATCCGCCGCGATTTCCAGCCCGGTGGTGCCCTGACCTGCAATCACCTCGGGTTCGTCGTAGGGTTTGATCAGGGTCAGGCCGCGTTCGCCCGACAGGCGGGCACCTATGGCATCGCGGTCTTCTGAGGCGCGATCGAATAGCACTACCTCGGCACCAAGGGCGCGGGTGTTGGCGATCTTCACTGCGGGCGCGTCGGCAGGCATGATGATGACGCAAGGCGCACCGTGGGCTGCGGCGGCGCGGGCCACCCCCTGCGCATGATTTCCGGATGAAAAGGCGATGACCCCGGTTTTGCGCGCCTTGTCGGTCAGCCCAGATACCGCCGCCCAGCCGCCCCGCGCCTTGAAACTGCCGGTGAACTGCAGACATTCGGGTTTGACGAACACCCGACGACCGGCGATGGCGTCAAGGGCCGGATCGGAAAGCATGGGCGTGCGGCGCACGTTACCGTCCAGCCTTTTGGCGGCGGCGCGGATCATGTCGATGTTCACGGCAGATCCTTTATCCAGCGGTGCAATACGTCCAGCGCCTGCGGTTCGTCCAGAAACGGCACATGGCCGCGCCCCGGCACATCGGCGCGGATCATGTCGGGGCGGCGGCGGGCCAGTTCATCAGCGGGTTCGCGTGTCATCAGGTCCGAGTTCGCCCCCCGGATCAGGGCCAGCGGCAGACCTGCAAGCGCGTCAAACAGCGGCCAAAGGTCAGGGGCGGGCTGCGCCCCGGTGGCCAGCACCGCATCGCGCAGTTTCGGATCATAGCGGATCACCAACCCATCCGGGGTTTCGCGGTAGTGCTGTTCGACCTCGGCCCGCCAACGCGACAGCGGCACGTCGCTAAACTGGGTCCAGAGGGTCGCCCGCGCCTGCGCCGCCGCGTCATACGATTTCTGCGCCGGATTGCGCCCGATATAGCCCTTGATGACCTCCAGCCCCTTGGGGTCGATCACCGGTCCGATATCGTTCAGGGCCACCCCGGTCAGTCGGTCATATGCGGTCACCGCCAGCAGCATCGCGATCAGTCCGCCGCGCGAAGTGCCAAGGATCGCCGCCTGTTCCAGCCCCAGATGGTCCATCAGCGCCAGCACATCGCGCGCCTCGTGCGGGATAGTGTAGGTCGCTGGGTCGGCCCAGTCCGACCGCCCGCGCCCGCGATAATCGGGGCGGATCAGGCGGATGCCGTCAAGATGCGGGGCGACATGGTTGAAATCGGCCCCGTTCCGGGTCAGTCCGGCCAGCGCGAGAACCGGCAGCCCCGAGCCTTCGTCGCGATAGAAAAGCCGCGTCCCATCAGCCGCCAGAAAATCCGGCATCAGACAAGCTCTGGCACGGTTGAGAGGTCGCGCAAGATGCGGTGCGGACTGGCGTAAAGCCGATCGACCGGCAGTCCGTTGCGGTTCACCCAGACCGAGGCAAAGCCATAGCCCGCCGCCCCCGCCGCATCCCAGCCGTTCGATGAGGCAAACAGCACTTCGGTCTGCGGCACGTTGAAATTCTCGCCGACAAGGTCGTAAACCCGCATATGCGGCTTGAAGAGGCCGATCTCTTCGACCGACAGCACATCGTCGAGATATGCGCCGATCCCGGCCGAGATTACCGCCGATTGCAGCATTTCGGGCGAACCGTTCGAGAGGATGGCGATGGTCTTGCCCTTGGCCTTGAGGGCCTTGAGCATCGCGGGCACCTCGGGATACGCGGGTAGTTCTTTGTAGACGGCCAACAGCTTGGCCCGCAGGGCGTTGTCGTGCAGACCATGTGCGTCGATGGCCCAGTCAAGTGCGTCCTGCGTGATCTGCCAAAAGTCGATATGACGGTCGGCGATGGTGCGCAGCCAGGAATATTCCAGCTGCTTGGCGCGCCAGTCCTGCGCAAGTTTGGGCCAAAGCGCCGCCAGTGGCGCCTGCCCCGGTTCCGCGGCCACGATCCGCGCCGCCGCGTTGACATCGAAAAGCGTCCCGTATGCGTCAAAGATGCAGGTGGTGATCGACACGCTCAGCCCGCATCCGGTGGGCCGTCGGCGGCGGCGGCGGGGTCCATCCAGAATGGCCCCCAGCCGTGCCCGTCAGGGTCGCTGAAAGCGCGGGAATACATAAAGCCCAGATCCTCCGGCGGGTGACCTTCGCTGCCGCCACTGGCCAGCGCCCGTGTCACCATGTCGTCGACGCTCGCCTTGTCGTCGCAGGACAGGGCCAGCAGGTTCTGGGTCTGTTTGCGGGGATCGCCGATCGGAAGCTTGGTGAAATCGGCCATGCGGGCATGGGTCGTGATCATGACATAGATGGTATCTGAAATCACCACGCAGGCCGCGTTTTCATCCGAAAACCTGTCGTTGATGGTGAACCCGATACCTTGGTAAAACGCCCGCGATTTTTTCACGTCGGCGACCGGCAGACTGACGAAAATGCTGCGTGACATCGCGAATCCCTTCTTGCTGTCAGGGGAACCATCGACCCGCACCAACGTGTACGCAAGGGCTTCTTCAGCGCATAAATAACGGCGGGTTGCCGTGGCAGCCAGCCCCTCAGATCAGATTTTCAGGCTGTGGCATCCCGATCACGTGATAGCCGCCGTCGACATGGATGATCTCGCCGCTGGTGAACCCGCCGGCATCCGACGCAAGGTAGACTGCGGTTCCGCCGACCGCCTCCAGCGTCGCATTGGCCCGCATCGGGGCGTTCTGTTCGGTATGCCGGAAGGTTCTGCGGGCCCCGGCGATTGCGGACCCGGCAAGGGTCTTCATCGGCCCCGGACTGATCGCGTTGACGCGGATTTTCTGCGGTCCAAGGTCATTGGCCAGATAGCGCACGGCGCTTTCCAGTGCCGCCTTGGCGACGCCCATGACGTTGTAGAACGGTGTCACCTTGTTGGCGCCATCATAGGTCAGGGTCAGGATGCTGCCGCCATCGGGCATCAGGTCGGCGGCGCGGCGGGCGACGTCGATCAGGGAAAAGCAGGAAATGGTCAGCGAGTTCTGGAAATTGGCGCGGGTGGTATTGATGAACCGGCCCGCCAATTCGGCCTTGTCGGAATAGGCGATGGCGTGGACGACGAAATCAATCGTTCCCCAGCGGTCCTTCAGCATCGCAAAGGCCGCGTCCATCGACGCATCGTCGGTCACATCGACGTCGATCAGCAGGTCGCTGCCGGCCTCTGCGGCCAGCGGTTCGACCCGGCTGCGGAACGTCTCGCCCTGATAGCTGAAGGCCAGTTCAGCCCCGGCGGCGTGCATTTCGCGCGCAATACCCCAGGCGATGGAGCGATCGTTGGCGACGCCCATGATCAGGCCGCGCTTGCCCTGCAATTCAATGGTCATGAGGGTATCCGATCAGTCGTTGAACCGGGACAGTAACATTGATCCATTGGTCCCGCCAAACCCGAAACTGTTGGTCATCAGCGTGTCCAGCCCGGCATTTTCAACCAGTGCGGTCGCAATCTCGGTTGGTTTCAATGCCGGGTCGAGCATTTCGACGTTGATCGACGGTGTGATGAAATCTCCCTGCAGCATCAAAAGGCAATAGACCGCCTCGGACGCGCCGGTGGCCCCTTGAGAATGGCCGGTCATGGATTTTGTCGAACTGATCGGCGGCGTCTTACCGTCGCCAAAGACCCGACGCACCGCCATCACCTCGCCCACATCGCCAACCGGCGTGCTGGTGCCGTGCGCGTTGATATAGCTGACCTTGCGGCCCTTGGGCAGGGTGTCGAGCGCTAGACGCATCGCACGTTCGCCGCCTTCGCCTGACGGCGCCACCATATCGTGGCCGTCGCTGGTCGCGGCAAATCCAGTGATTTCCCCATAGATTTTCGCACCCCGCGCCCTGGCGTGTTCCAGTTCTTCCAGCACAACCATCGCGCCGCCGCCCGCAATGACAAATCCGTCTCGGTCCACGTCGAAGGCGCGCGATGCCTTGGTCGGTGTGTCGTTATACTTGCTGCTCATCGCGCCCATCGCGTCGAACAGACAGGACAGGGTCCAGTCCAGTTCCTCGGCACCGCCGGCAAACATCACGTCCTGCTTGCCCAGCATGATCTGTTCGCCGGCGGCCCCGATACAGTGCAACGAGGTCGAACATGCCGAGGTGATCGAATAGTTGATGCCCTTGATGTGGTAGGCGGTCGACAGATTTGCAGAAATCGTCGAGCCCATGCATTTTGGCACTGCGAACGGCCCGATCCGTTTCGGGCTGCCGGTGTTCAGCACGGTCTGGTGGGCGGCAAACATCGCGCTGGTCGACGGCCCGCCCGATCCTGCGATCAGGCCGGTGCGTGGGTTGACCACGTCGGTTTCGTCCAATCCCGCATCGGCAATCGCCTGCGCCATGGCGATATGGGCATAGGCGGCGCCGGGGCCCATGAAACGCAGGGCGCGCTTATCGACGTGTTCGGTGGGGTCGATCTTGACGGTCCCGGCGATCTGGCTGCGAAAATTGCGCTCGGCCATTTCGGCGCTTGCCTCGATGCCGGACCGGCCCGCGCGCAAGGATGCCTCGACCTCGGCCGCGGAATTGCCGATGGGCGATACGATCCCCAGACCTGTGACGACGACACGGCGCATGACGGCTCCCTCGCTAGCTTTTGTTTGTGTAGGGGACAGGCGACCAAGGGGCAAGTAGGCGGAACGGTCGGATGGGAATGCCACGACTGACAGGATCGCGCTCAAATTTTCAGGTTGGTGAGGTCGGTAGGAGTGGCGATTTCGATCAAATTGGCAGGACACGACTCTGACTTCAGGTTCACGTCATGAATGAAAACCTATGACCTTCCATTGGCCTCTAAGCGGCCTCGTTTGCGTCCAAGAAACGCCGGATTGATTTGCAACGAAGGCCAAAGATAACGCTGGCAACATACGGGCGCTTGATCAAACCGATGTGGTGGAACACTTTCAAATACTTCTGTGTAGGTGCGCTCTTCTGGATTGTCGGGGTGCTTTTCCTGGGTGGAAGTCAGGGGTTCATCGCACGATCAGAATCAGCGCAACTGATTGTCTTGCAGTTGGATACGCGTATCGATCCAGAGGGTTACCGGACCTATCGTCCCTCTTTCGGGTTGGAGACATCTGTCCGACCGCGTCCAGAATATTCGGGCAATGTCTGGATGCGGCCTGCGCCACACCAAGCCGGCGAAATTGTTGCGGGCCGTTATGATCCAGACAGCGGTGAAATGCGAAGCAACAGCATGATGAGACAGACCATTTGGATTGGGCGGATTGCTCAGATACTGGGGATATTTACAGTACTGCAGGGTATCTTGATGCTTTTCGGCGTTCCAGAGCTATTGCTGCCGTTTCGTGTCAGACTTGGCGGGTAAACCGTGAGAGGCAGGTTTGTCCCTTAATGTGACCAGTCAGCTCTCACTCAGCGCGACCTTCATGTCCTTGACCAGATAGATCACCTCGCCATCGGCCTCGACCCGCCCGTCAGCGACGCCCATCGTCAGGCGACGGCTTTGCACCGCCTTGGTGAAATCGACGTGGTAAGTCAGCAGCTTGCGGTCGGGGCGTACCATCCCGGTCAGCTTGACCTCGCCCACGCCCAAGGCATAACCGCGCCCTTGCCAGCCGCGCCAGCCAAGGTTGAAGCCGGTCAGTTGCCACAAACCGTCGAGGCCCAGACAGCCGGGCATGATCGGGTTGCCGGGGTAGTGGCAGGCGAAAAACCACAGGTCCGGGGTGATGTCGAATTCGGCGGTCACATGGCCCTTGCCGTGCGCCCCGCCATCGTCCGAAATGTCGGTGATCCGGTCCATCATCAACATCGGCGGTTCGGGAAGCTGGGCATTGCCGGGGCCGAACAATTCGCCGCGCGCACATTGCAGAAGGGCGTCGCGGTCGAAACTGCTGGGGTGATTTTTCATGCGTCGAGTGGTCCCGTTCTGGTGGCAATTGCGGCGCTGATATCCGTCTAGCACCCCGGCGCGAATAAGGGCAAGTGTGCTGGTCGGCGCAATAACAGGCACGATTCTATTTGAATCAAAAGCGCTTAGGGCGATATGGTATCGAGCAATGAAGACTGACCCGATCCCTGAACCCGACGCAATCCGTCGCGGCAATGAATGGCTGGCCCGCGCCGACCTGCGCCCGACCCGACAGCGGGTCGCGTTGGCGACGCTGCTGGTGGGCGATGGGTGTGACCGGCACGTGACCGCGGAATGGTTGTTCGAAGCCGCGCAGGGCGCGGGCGAGCAGGTGTCGCTGGCGACCGTATACAATACGCTCAAGGCGTTCTGCGATGCCGGCCTGCTGCGCGAGATCACGGTGGACGGGTCGAAAAGCTATTTTGACACGAATATGTCGGACCATCCGCATTTCTACTGGGAAGATGCCGGCCAACTGACCGATGCGCCCGCCGAACAGCTTGAAATCACCCGGCTGCCACGCGCCCCGGAAGGGGCCGAGATCGCTGCCGTCGACGTCGTGATCCGGCTGCGGCGAAGCTAGCCGGATCACGGTTGGCGCCGATCAAGGCGATGCAATCCAAGCGATTGTTTTGCGGGGTTTAACCCGAGGTTAACCAAGGCTGCGGCAATCTGCCGGAATGACAGCGCATCATCGCCTCCAGATCCCCGGCGGGACATTCTTTTTCACGGTGCGGTTGGCGGACCGGCAATCCGACCTGCTGGTGCGGCGGATCGACCTGTTGCGCGACTGCGTTGCGCTGGCTATGGCCCGCTGGCCAATGACAATCGACGCGGCTGTGGTCCTGCCCGACCACCTGCAAATGATCTGGACGCTCCCGAACGGCGACGGCGACTTTGCGGTTCGCTGGCGGCTGATCACGGCAACGTTTTCTCGCCACGTGGCGGCGTCGGGGGGTACCGC
>JBBKXP010000375.1:0-14002 GCA_037969545.1 Paracoccaceae bacterium
TCTGATAGGGAATCCTCTCGAACTCGCAAATCGCGATCATCTGGTCGATCAGGAAAATCGGCTGGTAGTTGGCGTAGATGTTGTTGATCGTCGGATACTTCTTTTTCAGCAGATGAAACAGCGTCGCCTCGTCCAGCGGCACCTTGCGCTTGCGCGCCACCATCGCGAAAATCTTGAGGTAATCCTCCTGACACGGCCCGTCGATCTTGATCTTGAAAAAGATCCGGCGCAGCGCTGCCTTGTCGAAAATCTCGTTCGGGTGAAAGTTGGTGGAAAAGATCACCAGTGTGTCGAATGGCACCTCGAACTTTTCACCCGATTGCAGCGCCAGAATATCTTTGGCTTCCTCGAGCGGCACAATCCAGCGGTTGACCAGTGTTTGCGGCGGTTCGGCCTGACGGCCAAGGTCGTCAACGATAAAGATGCCGCCGGTCGATTTCAATTGCAACGGCGCCTGATAGGTCCGCGCCACCGGGTTGTAGACCAGATCGAGCATCGACAGCGACAATTCGCCGCCGGTGATCACGGTCGGGCGTTCGCAGCGCACATAGCGGGTATCATAGCGCCCCGACGTGCGGCGCAGCGAATTCGGATCGTCGATGTCTTCCTCTGCCGCCGAATGCACGATCGGGTCGTAGACCGTGATCACCTGACCGGAGTATTCGATCGCGCGGGGCACATAGATCTTGTCGCCGAGCGCGTCGCGGATACCGTTCGAGATCGAGGATTTGCCGTTCCCCGGTGGGCCGTACATCAGGATCGAGCGGCCCGCGGAGACGGCCGGCCCAAGGTGGTCAAGCAGTTCAGGCGGCAGGATCAGGTGACCCATTGCCGCCGTGAGCTGGTCGCGCGAAATCTGGATGTTGCGGATCGACTGCCGTTTCACCTGTTCGGCGTAGACCGCCAGCGGGACCGGCATCGCGCCATAATATTCCGACTGCGCAAGCGCATCGAGGGCGCGCGCCTTGCCGCTGTCGGTCAGCTGATACCCCATTTCGCCGCCCGATGTCGCACTCATCGTGCCCGTCGCTTCAAGCAGTTTCTGGACGCGGGCGACGTCGACAAGCTCCTGTGTCACCGGGACCGGCAGGCAGATGGCCCGGGACAGTTCAACCACCTCGGACAAATTCATCCGGAACATGGTTTTCAGCAGGATGTCGCGCATCATCACCGGTGGAAGTTGCATCGCCGCCAGCCCCTTTGGTGCCGGTGGCGGGGCCACAGATGTCGTCTGCATGTTCATGTCGTTAGCCAGTATGTTGCCTCTGCGTGACAGTCGGGCCGCGCCATTGCGCAAATTCGGCCCCACGCCACCTTGGTTTTGCCAAGACTCCAATGCCTGCCTATTGTGGCGAAAAAATGGACAAAACTGTTCGAGAACAGGCAGAGGCAGTCAGATGAAATACCCCAAATCGCTGGTCCTGCCGGGCCTCCTGCTGGCGCTTCTCGTCGTTCTTGGCGGCGCCGATACCATCAAGGGCGGCCTTTATATCGGCAAGCACGAAGGCGACACCCTGCACCTGATGCAGATCGTGTTCGAGATGGCGGCGGGCAAGCTGCCGCACCTTGATTTCATGACCCCGATCGGCGTCCTCGCCTTTGCACCTATTGCCCTGTTCGTGCATTGGGGCTTTGGCGTCGGAATGGCGATCCTTTGGGCGCAAGTCCTTGTTGCGGCGATATTTGTTCCAATAATCTGGTGGATTGCGAGCCGTCGACTGTCGCCGGTTCTGGCGGCCTTCTTTGCCTTGATGGTGATGGTGCTGCTGTTGGCGCTGGTGCATGGCGAAAGCCAACGATCGGTGTCGATGTCGATGCACTACAACCGCTGGGCCTGGGCGGCGGCCTTTGTCGCAATCCTTGGCGCCATGATCCCGCCGGCGCGCCCGCAGGGTGCCACCGTGGATGGGGTGATCATCGCCTTGTTGATGACTGTGATGGTGATGATCAAAGTCACGTATTTTGCGGCCTTTGCCCTGCCTGTCATCTTTGCGCTATGGCTGACCGGGCAGCGCCGCACACTCGTTATGGCGCTGATTGCCGGGATGATCATGCTGGCCGGGCTGACCCTGTGGCTGGGGCCACAGTACTGGCTGGCCTACCTGAGCGATCTGGCGACTGTCGCGGCATCGGATGTGCGGGCCCAACCGGGCGAACCTCTGGGGGCCATTCTGGGTGCACCGGCCTATCTGGGCGGGTCGATGGTGGCGATTGCCGGGGTGATCTTTTTGCGGCAGGCCGGGGTACAGACTGGCGGTCTGCTGCTGCTGACCCTGCTGCCGGGGTTCTTTTACGTGACATACCAGAATTTCGGCAACGATCCGCAGTGGCTGTTGCTGCTGGGTCTGTTGTTGCTGGCATTGCGTCCGGCAAATGCAGCATTGAACGGCTGGGGTTGGGACATGCGGCAGGCCCTGAGCGTCACGGCGGCGATGGCGCTAGCGCTGGCGGCGCCGTCGTTTTTCAACCTCGCTTACAGCCCGTTCCGGCACTTGTTTATCGATGTTGCGGACTATGCGCCGATCCTGCCGCGCGGCGGCATCCACACCGATCTGCAAACTGTCGACATTCGCGCCCTGCGGGTCGACGGGCGGATCGCGATGGACGGCCCCGGTTCCGGTCTCGAGGCCTATGCAGAAGGGGCCGACCGCGATCCGCTGTCGACCTTCCGGGGCGAGACATTCCCCTATTGCACCACCGAACTCGGCCTGCCGTCAGTCTTTGACGCGATCACCCGCGATCTGGAAGGAGCAGGGCTGGCCGGTGAGAAGAAGGTCTTTGTGGCCGATCTGTTTTCATCGCTCTGGCTGTTCGGCGACCTGCGTCCGCTCGACCATGGGGCGCCATGGTATTATGGTGGTCTGCCCGGCTATGACAGTGCTGACTATTTGCTCCTGCCGCTGTGCCCGGTGACCCAGGATGTCCAGCATGACATTCTCGAGGCGATCACGGCACGCGGCACCGACGATCTGACGGAGATCCGGCGCACGCCGCTATATATACTGTTTTCAAAAGGCTAGTCTGGCACGGCTCAGGTCAACAACGGCCACGCCAGATAGATCAGCAACGCCACACCCATCGGATAGCCCATCGGAAACCGTTTGCCGGCAGTCCAGCTTTCCCACTCGGGGACGATCCGGCGCAGCGCCGAATGCTTGGCGATCCGGTGGCTGATGTAACCGGCGAGCATGCACAGGCCCAGCAACATCATCATCCTGCCGATATCCTCGCGCGCCACGAAAGGTGCGGCCGCGGCAGCAAATTTGGCATCGCCTGCACCCAGAATGCCAGCCGCGTTCAGGGCAATCCCAATCACCAGAACCACCAGCAGATGAGCATAGCGCCAGAGGTAGTCCTGAAATGACAAAGCGAAAAGTCCAGCCAGAATGAAGGTGATCGCCAGCGCGTAAACCGCGATGTTGGGGATCTTCATGCGGCGCAGATCGCTCCACGCGACGTAAAGACAGATCGGCAGCGCAAAGGGCAGAAACCACGCCGTCTGGATCAGGGTCACCGACATGGGCGTCAGTTGGTCACGTTGTTTTCCAGCGCCTGCAGGCTGCGAACGGCGGCCTCGAAATGCTGCGGGTGGGTTTCGATAGCGGCCTGCAACAAGCCCTTACCGGTCGAAATGTCGTTCTGTTTGATCGCCGTTAGGGCCAGCGTATACAACAGCTGGGCCCGTTCGATCTGCGACATCGGGATCACCGGCAGGTCATATTTGCGCTGCGCCCCGCGGGCCAGAACAAGATTGTTCTTGGCGGTGAACAGGCCGGGGTCTTGCTGGATGGTTTCCATGAACAGCCGTTCTGCCCCGACATAATCACCCCGGGTCAGCTTGGAAAAGCCCCAGTTGTTCATCACCGCGGCAGGTTTGGTGGTCAGGCCAATCGCCGTTTCATAAAAGCTGTCCGCCTTGGCCCAGTTTTGATTGCTGTCGGCAATCATCGCCTCCAGACGGTAGCGTTTGAACGATTCATGAGTCGGCGGAACGGTGTTCAGGGTTGCCGCAGCCGGTTCCCATTCGTTGTTTCGAATTTGGGCGTCAGCGAGGTCGACCTTGTCGTCACTTGTCGATTCGGCGTGGGCGACGACGGTCTTCCAGGCTGCGACGGCCTCGGTCGGGCGCGATGACGCCCGCACCAGCGATGCCGCCAGCCCGCGCATCAGGTCGATCCGACCCGGATCATTGGCGCTGGCCCGCTGGAAATATGTGACCGCCTCGTTCGGGTCGGCAACGGTCAGCATCACGTCGTTCAGGTTGGTTTCATCGACGACGTTGACATCGCGCAGTGCACGATTGACCTGGGCATCGCCGGATTTGTTGCAGGCCGACAGGACCAACGCCCCGCTAACCGCGATTGTCGTCAAGATCTTGTGGCGCATGTTGCCTGCGTCCTTTTGGTCTGCTCTGCCTCACAGCGACTGCAAAAGGATCGTCTGACCACTTCCGCGCCGCACCAGTTGGAACTGTGCGTTCTCGTTGGGATCAACATAGTCGGTATTCTCGACCAAAGCGAGTGCCAAGCGAAGGTTCTCCCGGATCGCGTCGGAATTGCCATTGTCCGTGGCAAAAGCGCGACGAAATACCTGTGCGGCTTCGGAATATTCGCCCTTTTCCATCAGGATTACACCCAGGTTGTTCCAGGCGGGGGGGAAATCCGGTTCTTCCTCGACCGCCCGGCGTAGCAATTTTTCAGCCTGGCCCAGCCGTCCCAGCCGCAGATTTGCCGATCCGAGAGCTGATAGCGTATCGACATTCAGACCCTGCTGCGCCGCCGCGCGGGTATAGGCCTTGAGGGCAAGATCATATTCACCCGCCGCCATCAGCCGATGACCGACCAACAGACCGTCGATGTCACCCTCGCCGGCGATCCCCGGTGCATAGGTTCCGTCGGGACGGTTCAGGCCGCCGGTGTTGCATGCCGCCAGCGTGGCCAGCACCACGATCAGAACCAGTAATCGCCCCAAGATACCTTCACGCCCCTGCAAGGGCCGCGCGCATCAGAAGTTGGCGTTGCCCAGTGTCACCGCGATCCCGTAGATCGACGGCCCGATCAGGATGATCAACAGCGGCGGTACCGTCAACATCATGGTCGCCAAAGTCATCTTGGTGGGCAGCGTATTCGCCTTTTCTTCCGCGCGCATGACCCTTTTGTCACGCATTTCCCCGGCATAGACCCGCAGCGCCTCGGCGATCGAGGTGCCGAACTGCTGGCTTTGGATCAGCACGGTTACAAAGCTGGTCACGTCCATCACGCCACAGCGTTCCGACATGTCGCGCAGCACGGTCGTCTTGTCCTTGCCGGCCTTCATTTCATAGCTGACCATCTCAAATTCGCCCGCCAGCGCCGGAAATCCCGACTTTAACTCGCGCGAGACCCGGATGATCGACTGATCCAGCGACTGACCCGCTTCGACGCAGACCAGCATCATGTCGAGGCTGTCGGGGAAACCGTTGATGATCTCTTCTTGCCGCGCCGATTGACGCCGTGTCACCCAATATTTCGGCAGCATATAACCGACGACACCGGGGATCAGGATCGACATGATCGTTGCCTTGGTCGAGGGTTCGCCGGTCGAAGTCTGCAGAATGGCGTAGGCCACCCCAAGGATAAGCAACCCGATCCCCAGCGCAAACTGGGCAAAGTGATACATGCGCACCGCGTTCTTGGACTTGTAACCGGCTTGAATGAGTTTCAGGCGGATCGCCGAATATTCGACCTCGTCCTGAGGTTCCAGAAAGTTCGAGTATTTCTCGAGCTTGTCCTTGCCGCCGCCCATGCGCAGCTTGTCCTGCTTGCCGTTGACTTGCCGGGATGCGGTGTTGGCCGCGCGCAGCTTGTCCAGCGGATCGCGGGACTTTTTCAGCATCGTCGGCAGGGTCAGCAGAACCAGCAGAACCCCCAGCATGCCAACGGCAATCAGCGGACCCATGGGCCCCAGCAGTTCGGTCAGTTTGGTGCTGATGGTGTCAAGAATGCCCATATGATCGCTCCCTTACACCTTGATGTTGACGAGGTGACGCATGACGAAAATGTTCACTGTCAGAAACGCGGCCACCACCAGACAGGCGGGAATGAACACCGATGTCGTTTTGACCTCGTCGTAGTAATTCGGCTGAATCACGTTGATCATGACCAGTGCACCCAAGGGGAACACCGACAGGAACATGCCGGACCATTTTGCCTCGGCGGTGATCGCGCGGACCCGGCGGAACAGCCGGAACCGGGCCCGGATCACCTTGGACAAGCCATGCAGAATTTCCGCCAGGTTGCCGCCCGATGTCTGCTGGATGGTCACTGCGACCGCCAGAAAGCGCAAATCCTGCATATCAAGCCGTTCGGCCATCGCTTTCAGGCTGTCGCCCATGTCACGGCCATAGGCGGCCTCGTCAGCGATGACACCCATTTCCGACCCAAGCGGATCGGCGACTTCTTTCGACACGATCCCGACGGCGGACGAAAACGGATGTCCGACGCGCAAGGATCGCACCATCAGTTCGACCGCATCGGGGAGCTGTTCTTCCAACATCGAAATACGTTTTTTCGCCTTGCCATTGACCCAGATGTAAATCCCGCCAATCCCCATTGCGACCGCGATACCGGCCCGGATCGGGGTCGATGCGCCGGTGCCCACGGTCAGCCCGACAAATGCCACCGCCGCCAGAACGCCCATCATCATGATGAGCTGGACAGGGGTGAACGCGATATTGGCCTTTTGCGCCTTGGTCGCCAGAATTGAATAAAGCGGAATGCTTTTCGAATTCATGTGCTGCGACATCTCTTTGCGCAGTTGTTCCAGAACCTGTTCGCGCGCAGCACCTTTCTCCATCATTTCCAGACGGCGGTTCAGTTTGGAGTTGAGCGAGATCGAGCGGCCGAAGATCGTCAGATAGACGCCTTCGACCAACACCAGAACTGCGACGAAGATCAGGCCATAGATCAGTGGTTCAATCGAGATCATTTTGGCTACTCCGCCGCAAAGGGTTCAAAGATCGCTGCGGGCAGGTCGTAACCCCACAGCCGGAAGCGTTCGGAATAGTGCGATCGCACACCCGTCGCGGTGAAATGGCCGATGATCTTGTTTTCGGGCGTCAGGCCGACGCGCTGATAGCGGAAAACTTCCTGCATCGAGATCACCTCGCCCTCCATCCCGGTGATTTCGGTGATCGACGTCATCCGGCGCGAGCCGTCCTGCAGGCGGCTGGCCTGCACGACAAGGTTGACGGCCGATGCGACCTGGCTGCGCACGGCTTTGAGCGGCATTTCGATACCGGCCATGGCGATCATGTTTTCCAGACGGCTGACCGCGTCGCGGGCGCTGTTAGCGTGGATTGTGGTCATCGATCCGTCGTGACCGGTGTTCATCGCCTGCAGCATGTCGATAACCTCTTCGCCGCGGGTTTCCCCGACGATGATCCGGTCGGGGCGCATCCGCAGGGCGTTGCGCAAACAGTCTCGCTGCGTCACCGCACCCTTGCCTTCGACGTTCGGCGGACGGCTTTCCATCCGGCCCACGTGGGTCTGTTGCAGCTGAAGTTCGGCGGTATCCTCGATCGTCAGGATCCGTTCGTCGTCGGCGATGAACGATGACAGCGCGTTCAGCGTTGTGGTCTTGCCCGAACCGGTACCGCCAGACACGATGATATTCAGTCGCGTCGACACCGCAGCCTGCAGGTAGGCGGCCATTTCTTCGGTAAATGCGCCGTAGCGCACCAGATCGTCGATCGCCAGCTTGTCCTTTTTGAATTTCCGGATCGATACCAGCGATCCGTCGACCGCAATCGGTCCGACCATCGCGTTGAAACGCGAACCATCGCTCAGTCGGGCGTCGACGTAGGGGTTGCTTTCATCGACCCGCCGACCCACCGCCGACACGATCTTGTCGATGATCCGCAGCAGGTGGCGTTCGTCCTTGAAGGTGACGTCGGTCAGTTGCAGCTTGCCGGCCCGTTCCACAAAAATCTGCTGTGGTCCGTTGACCAGAATATCGTTGACCGAATCGTCTTTGAGAAGTGTCTCCAGCGGCCCCAATCCAGTCACTTCGTCATAAAGGTCCTGACTGATGATCTGGCGTTCTTCGCGGTTCAGCACCACCCCCATTTCTTCGAGGGTTTCGGTGGCGATCGCATTGATTTCCTGACGCAGATCAGCCTCGCTCGCCTTCTCGAGGGCGGCGAGGTTAAGATTGTCCAAAAGCGCCTTGTGCAGCTCGAGCTTGATCTCGCCCAGGCGTTCCTTGCGTCGCTTCTCCTTGTCGACCGGGGCGACTTCGGCGGGTTTGGCGGGGCCACCCTTCATCAGCATCTTCTTTGGCACAACAGTGCCCCCCATCGGGGTGACATTGGTCGAAACCGATTTTGGCACCGGGCCAGTCGTCGCCGAAGGTGCGGGCGTGCCAACTGTCTTTTTATACTTTGAAAACATAAAGATGCCCTACTTTGCTTTGGCTTCGACCGCGTCAGCCTGATTGATATCGTGAACCGATTTCGCCAGTTTGGCGATTTCCTTGCGCAGCGCATTCTTGGCGGCACCCTCGGCCAACGGCATTCCGTGATCGCCATTCTGCGCAACGGCCTTGCCACCATCGGGCAACAGAACCTCGATCGCGATACTCAGGCTTTCGGCCAGGCGTTTGACCCGGCTCTTGCCCGTCAGATCGGTAAAGCCCGGCGCCCGGTTCAGGATGAACCGCAGCTTGTCGAACGGCAAATCTTCGGCCTGCAACGCCCGTTTGAGGCGAAGCGTGTTCTGCGCCGAACGCATGTCGAGTTCCAGCATCGCAAAATAGACATGCGATGCCTCGAGGACACTCTGCGACCATTCGACCATGCTCGAAGGCATATCGATGACGACATAGTCAAAATTGACCCGTGCCATTTCAATAATCTTGCCGATGTCGGCAGGGCTGACCAGTTCAAGGGGCACCATATCGGTCGGTGCGGTCAGCACAAACAGACGATCATTGTAGGTCAGCAGGGCCTGCATGAATGCTTCACTGTCGATATTTGCGGTATCCGACAGCATCTCGAGCACGGATTCCTTACGCGGCAGATCCAGATAGGTCGAGACCGATCCGAATTGAAGATCAAGATCCAGCAGGCAGACCCGCGGCGGATTCTTCTTGTCGACGGTTGCCAGCTCCCAGGCCAGATTGACGGCAAAGGTCGTGGCGCCGGTCCCGCCGGCCATCCCGTGCACCGGAATGACAACGCCCGAACGGTCATTGGTCGGTTTCAGTTTGGGTTCAACGGGGGTGACAATCTCCGGCTCGTCTTCTGGCGCCAGAACACGCTCGACCGCAGCCGCCAGTTCGCCCTCGGGCAGCGGATAGGGAACAAATTCGTCGCCGCCCTCGCGCAAAAGCTGGTGCAGGGATCCCGGGCTGACGTCTTCGGCGATCAGGATAACCTTGATGGCACGGGCCTTTGCCGCCGTGATGACCTTCATCGCCGGGTTCAGGTCGGCCTCGTCCTCGGCATCCAGCGCCAGCGCGATGAATTCCAGTGACTGCGCCTCGGGCTGGCCGAAAAACGCCAGCGCCTCGGCAAAGCCCAGGTCACCCCATCGCTCGCCCAGCACGGTTTCCATATCTTCGATCAGCAGATCAAATAGCTGCACGTCGCGACTTACGGTGCAGGCCACAATCGTTTGCGGTTCGGCTTGCAATACGGCGTTACTACTCATTGCCTCACGTCCTTCAAATACGGGCGCCGGCGGGGACTGATTGGTGGCGGATCTCAACTACGAACCACCCACCCCCGACGTTGCCGTTGCCCGGACTGGTCCGGACATGGTTTTCCCATTGCCGGTAACCTGACGGACAAACGTGACAAGAATTGGGCCGAAAAGCTGTAATTGTGCGGTATCTTGGAACGATCCCGAAAAATCCGGATCAATGTTGACGGCCACGCTTATCAGGCCGTCAACTTGTGCGTGACAATCTCAGTTTGCTGTCGAGAAGTCACCGCCGCCACTAACGGCAAGTGTCGTCGGCGGCACTGCGCTCGCCACGTATTCGCGGAATATGACGGCGGCGTATTTGCCGTTCAGGACAGTCGGATGAGTGCCGACAAATCCGCTCACGTCAGTGACCGTGCGCCGATTGCGCCGTTCCCGACCTTCGGTCACGATCAGCGGCTGGGTTTCGCCAAAGGAAACGACTGCTTCAAGCCGTGACCTGCTGACCCCCTGACTGACCAGAAATGCCACGACAGCCTGGGCGCGCCGCAAACCAAGACTGCGGTTGTAGGCCTGACCGCCAACCAGATCGGTATGCCCGAAAACCTTGAAGCGGATCTCGGGAAACTGCCGGATCCAGTCCGCCTGACGGAGTAAAACGGCTTGTGCCTCAGCATCAAGAGCGGTTGAATTAAATGGGAAATTGATTGTCGTCGGGACTTCTGACGAAAATCGCCGCGACAGGCTGATCGTGTAATTTTGGTCGCCTTGCTGAATCAGCGAATTGTTCATTGTCGCGTTGCCGAAATCACCGTTGTCGACGACTGATCCAGCCTCGGCGTTGAACGAGGGAAAGCTGCGTTCGATGTTGGCGCAACCGGCGATCAGGGCCGCCGTTGCGACCAGTGCGATATGTGGTTTCATCGTCTTTGTCCCAATTCCATCGTTCAGAACGCCGGACTATTCCAGCACGTAGCCATATGATCCGCTGAAGTCCTGTCGTGCAACCTCTCCTGCACCGCCGGTCGTCGGGCCATTAGTGGCCGCGACCCGGCCGAACAGGAACAGATCACGCTCGGTTGGCGGGCGGACCCGATCGGTGGGCAGCGCCAGCGCCTCTCCGCGCGTCGGTGTGACAAGGTGCGGGGTCACGATGATGACCAGTTCGGTCTGGTTGCGGCTGTATTCGGCACTCCGGAACAGGGCACCCAGCACCGGAATGTCGCCCAGCCACGGCACCTGTCCGTTCAGGTCAGTGAAATCATCGGATAACAGCCCGGCAATCGCAAAACTTTCGCCATCGCGCATTTCGACCGTGGTTGAGGTTTCGCGTTTGCGGAAAGCGTCGATCGTGAACCCGTTCGAGGTGAACCCGTTCGCCGGATCAATGGACGATACCGAGGCATTCAGTTCCAGGTTGATGACATCGCCGTCAATGACCCGCGGCGTAAAGCTGAGCGCGACGCCAAAGGGTTTGTATTCGACCGAAATCGACCCGTCGGACTGCGACACCGGCACCGGATATTCGCCACCCGCCAGGAACTTGGCCTCTTGCCCGGAAAGTGCTGTCAGGTTCGGTTCAGCCAATGTGCGCACGACGCCGCGCGCTTCGAGCGCTTCCAGAAGAATCCCGACTTCAAGCCCGCCGGCATTGAAGCCGAAAAGGATCGCGCCGTTGTTTTCGTTCGAGGCCGGGACGTTACCAGACAATCCGCTGGCAATCGCGCCGGATGAGTTGGTGGTGTTGGTGCCACCCGAAAGACCCAGGTCGCCGCCCAGGGCGGTGCCCTGAACCATCAGCGAGCTTGAGAGCGATTTGCTGACCGACCGCTGCATTTCGGCGAAACGGACCTTGAGCATGACCTGCTGGGTGCCGCCGACGCTCATCAGATTGGATACCCGGTCGGGGGCATAGCGCTGGGCCAGCTCCATCGCGCGATCAAGACGGGAAATGCTGGACACCGTACCCGACAGGACGATCCCGTCGTTGGCGGTACGCACTTCGATCGGTTCGCCCGGCAGGATTTGCTCGAGCCGTTCCTTGAATTCGGCGATATCCGGCGTCACCTGAATTTCGACGTTGGTGATCAGGCGGCCATCGGCGCCCAGAAGCGTCAGCGTCGTGCGCCCCGGCTCCTTGCCCAGCACATAGATCGTGCGGTCCGACAGCGACGAGATGTCCGCGATGGTCGGATTGGCGATGGAAAGCTCGGTAAAGGGTACGTCGCTTTCGACAACCACAGCCCGGTTCATCGGGACGTTCAGCGCCGAAGACGGCGACCCCCGCATCACCTGCAGGGTTTCTGCCGGCACCGTAGTCGGCGCCGCAACGAACGCCAATGCAAAGCCGGTTATGGCTGCCTTGATAAATCTGTCATATTTCATGTGACCTGCCTCTATGATCACGCCCACTTGCGGGACATTTCTTGCCCGTCGTTGGTCACACCCTGACCCGATCCGGCATTTATTGCAAGAATCAATACGTTGGGGGGCATGCTTTATGTGGACATGGCGCAACAGTCAGGACGGAACACAAAAGAAATGCGCGCCGGAATTGACCGGCGCGCATCTGCGATAAAGTTGAAAAAGTCTAATGTTGCCTAGTTCGTAGCACAGGGGATCGGGAGTTCGACAACCTCGGCACCGCGACGGGTGCGGATGGTGCAGACTTTTTCCTGTTCGGCCACCACAATCTGCTGTTCGACCACGCCAAGCAAGCTGCTTTGGTTCACCTCGGTCGCCTGGGCCACCGTATCGTCTTCTTTTCCGACCAGTGAAAGCGACAGCGAACCGGTCGCCTGGGCCTGCGCCAGTGACGCCACCTGTTGCGGCGTCACCTCGACAGTCACGGTCTGCGCAATTGTCGCGCCAGAGCGGCTGCTGTCCGACGTCTGGTCAACCGCAACAATGCTGATCCCGGCCTCGATCAACTTGGTGATCCCCTGGGCAGCGATGTCGCCGACACCTGTGCCGCGACCCGTCCAGTAGACGTCGACACGATCGCCGGGGCGCAGGAACCCTGATACGCCGGTCTGCGCATCGACCTTGATCGCAAAGGCACGCATGCCGCGACCCAGTTGCGACGTGATCCCGGCCACTTCGCCGGGCTCGGATACCTTGACCGCAAGGATCGGTTCATTGATCTCCATCGGGCGCAGGACGACACGCTGGTCGTCCGGACCGTTCGGGAACACTTCTTCGACTGTGCGGAACACACCTTCGGGAAGGAAGGGTTCGGCGTATTTGATGGTGACGATGTCGTCTGCGGTGATCTGTTCGCCGTAGGCAATGACGCGGTTGACCGCGATCACATCGACAGTCGGAACAGCTTCAGCCACCGCAGCCCGTTCCATCTCAAGCGCGACGTTCTGTGCCTGGAAATAACCCTGGGCCATGTAGACAGCAAAGCCTGCAAGCCCAAGGCCAAGCACCAACACAAGTCCGAATACCGATCGCATTTTCACAATCCTTCTTTTTCATCTTCGGGCTGGGCCCGAAATCATACTTGACACCGAAAGATGGCCCAAGAATGTGGCCAAACAATGATTTTACGGCATCAGAGCAGAGATAATTCGGGTGAGAGTGAACTCTGCATCTGGCTGGTCAGTAGGTGTTGATGCTGATCGAACTGAGGTGCACACCTAGTCCGGTCGACTTGTCCAGGGCACCGGCACCGATGACGCCGATGACGCCGATGGCAAGGCCGACGATAGCGGCCGTCAAGACGACCCAGTCGACAGTCACGGCACCATCTTCGTCCATGCAGAAACGGGCGAGAGATCTTATCATGGTCGTATTCCTTTGCAGTCTTCACATTTCGGTTCAGGAAAACCTGGGATAGAAATATGTCATTAATCAGGATGTTAGAAGGTCACGTCTTGACCATATCCATACCGGCTTGTCCGCCGGCCATTCATGAAAAAGGACCGCACATTGATCTGTGCGGTCCCTTTGTCGCGTGCGTCAAATGGCGATCAATAGGTCGCGATGGTCTGCGAAGACAAACGAGAGCTGACTTTGTTGCTCAGGCTCTTAGTTCCGGCGCCGACTGAAGTTAGAACCGCGATGCCGAGGCCAACGATGGCAGCGGTCAGCACGACCCAATCTACGGTCACGGCACCACTTTCGTCGCCGCGGAAGGTTTTAAGAAAGTGCATCATCGGGGTTCTACCTTTAATGGCGGATTAGTAGGTTGCGATTGTCTGCGCAGCCAGCTGCGAGCTGATCTTGTTCGACAGGCTCTTGGTGCCACCGCCGACCGAGGTCAGAACGGCGATGCCGAGGCCGACGATGGCGGCGGTCAGCACGACCCAGTCAAC